>JANOCJ010000177.1:0-12785 GCA_031412115.1 Flavobacteriales bacterium | reverse complement strand
GTATTGGGAAGTGAAATGGTAACCATATCATTAGCCGGATTAGGGTATAAATTAAATACACTAATGCCTTTTTCCTGCACGGCTAAAGGACTTTGCTGTTCAAGGACGATGGTTTCTCCCGATATATTTATTTCGCAGCTGCGGACTTGGTTAGTATTGTTGGCAGCATAGCTAATTTCAACCACCTGCGTGCCCATACCCGATTGGGGATTAATATCCACCCAATCGCAAAAATCGCGGTTTAATATGCTCCAATAGCAGGTATCGGCAGCCGTAACGGTAACATAAATAGTACCATCTAACGGGCCAACAACTGAATTGTTAATAGACATAGCAACATTGCAATCGGGTTCGATTTGGGTAATCAAATAGTGTGAATTATCTATTATCAATTCGCAATATCGGGCGCTATCTGCGGGGTTTGCAGTATAATTAACTGTGACAATCCCATCGCCATTGCCGGTATTTTGTACAGATGTTGTAACCCAGTTGCAAGAAGATGCCACATTTAAATTACAATTTACATAATTGCTTTGTGCGCTAATGTCATAGCTTCCGGCAATAGCTGGTAAGCCGGCATAATAGGTAGTACTTCCGTTGTAAAGTAATGTATAGCAAGCAGAACCTCCGCTATTGTAGCCCAACATTACCGGACGCGTTAGTGTTGGTGAGCCAACAGTTGATGACCAAGTATAATTGGCTAATATGGGAGATTGAGGGTCGGCATTATTGATATAACAATTTCCACTAAATATAAATTGCAAAGCATACACACCATCGTTATTGGGACTTGCTGCAATGGCAGCATCAACAGCTGAAGCAGGAGCCGAAATCTCAATACAAGAAACAAGACTATCTACCGCAGAATCGACATAATAACTCCGTGTAAAAGTAGTTGTAAAGCCTATAGGCAAACCGGTTATTGTTATATTTTCTGCCGCTATTACATTTATACCTAAATACAATGGTGTAATTAAAGCCGAGTCAACACGTCCTGTTGGTTTAATTTGCAAATTATACGGCTGTCCGGCAATCAATTTAGGCAGGTCTTGTATAGAATCGCCGTTACAAAAATTAAAAAATTGCGCTTTACTTTTTGTGTTAAAACATATAATAGTAGCAATGGCTAATAGTGCGAGAGAGAGTTTTTTCATGGTAGTAGTTTATCCGTCAATATTATGCAAAAAAGGGCAAAGAAAAATGCAACTGTTATCGGGAATAAACTAAACTGCTTTTTCTCCCGTTTTACTTGCGTAAATTAGCCAACAAATAAGGCATTGCGTAAGCTATTCATCATACTCGTACTCATTATTTCTGCCGCAGGCATTGCCCGCGCACAGTTTGCGCTATCTATACAGGCTACAGATAGCACCGCACGGCATGAGTTGAAAAAGCTAAAGCTGAAAAAAACCTTTAAAACCGCTGCCGAAGTTAATGTGCAAATACAAAACGTATTGCTGGAATTCTACCGACGTGGCTACTTGGCTGCGCGGTACGATAGCGTTATTGGAGACAGCCTGCATCAAGTGGCCTATCTTACCGGTGGCAACAGCTATAAGTGGGTAAATATTCGCACTACCGATGTGGACGAAGGCTTGCTAAACCGCGCCGGTTTTAGAGAGAAAGTATTTGAAGGAAAACCGTTTTCGTATGGCGAAATAACGCGCCTGCAAGAGAGTGTTGTTACCTATTGCGAAAACAATGGCTACCCATTTGCCTTTATAATGCTGGATAGTATTGAGGTAAAAGGCGGAGAGTTTAGTGCAGCACTGCTTCTTAACAAAGGCAAATTATATAAGATTGATAGCGTTGTGGTAAAAGGCGCTGCTAAAATTAGCAAGGTTTATTTATACAATTATTTGGGTATACGCCCCGGCGATTTGTATAACGAGCAGCAGGTACAGCGCATAGCCCAACGTCTTAAAGAATTGCCTTTTGTTAAAGAAATAAAACCATCGGAAGTATATTTTGGTGATAAAGGCGCTAAAATAGTATTGTATTTAGATGATAAAAAAGCCAGTGCATTTAATGGTATTTTAGGTTTCCTCCCAAACTCCGACCCTACCAAAACCAAGCCCCTTTTAACCGGCGAACTGCACTTAAAATTATACAACGCACTAAATAGGGGAGAGCTGATAGACCTTAACTGGCGTAAGTTACAGGCCGCTACGCAATACTTGGATGTGAAGCTGGCCTATCCGTATTTATTCTCAACCCCGTTTGGGTTAGACGGTAGTTTAAACCTATACAAGCGCGATACCACCTTCCTAAATTTAATACAAAATATTGGGGTGCAATATTTAATGCGTGGCGGCAATTATTTAAAGGTTTTTGTTGAGAATAGAAGCTCGTCTTTACTATCAACCAACAACCTGCAAAACGTGCAAACCCTGCCACCCAATGCCGATATTAGTACTACACAATATGGGGTTGAGTTGCAGTACGATAGGCTTGATTACCGCTACAACCCGCGCAAAGGCTTTTCGTTTTATATAAAGGCCGGGGTTGGCAGCAAAAACATTAAAAAGAATGCTAAAATAAACCCTGAGGTATATGAAGGGTTAAAGTTAAAAAGCACACAAATAAATAGTGAAGCATCTGCCGCATATTACTTTCCCTTATCAAAGCGTAGCGTAATAAAAACGGGGGTACGGGGTGGTTATATAAACAGCCCAACGTTGTTTGCTAATGAGTTGTATCGCTTAGGCGGATTAACCTCGCTGCGTGGATATACGGACGAGTCGGTATTTGTGTCAACTTATGGCGTTGCTACGTTAGAATACCGCTTTTTATTGGAACAAAACTCCTATTTATTTGCCTTTGGCGATGCGGGCTATTTTGAGCAAAAAGTATTACAGGGTTTTAGCAGCAAAATGCCATACGGCTTTGGCGCAGGCATTAGCTTCGAAACTAAGATTGGCATCTTCTCTTTGGTGTATGCCTTGGGTAATGAGCTTGATAATACCATTCAATTTCGCAACGCAAAAATACATTTTGGTATAACGAATTATTTTAAGTAGTTGACAGTTGGCTGTTCGCGGTTCACAGTTTAGTTTGCAAATATTTTCTACCAACTGCCAACCGTCAACTGCGAACTACTACTCGTAGCCATGCTGCTTTAAAAAGCGTTCGTTGTTGCGCCAGTCGGGGTTTACTTTTACAAACAAATCAAGAAACACTTTTTTGTCTAAAAATTTCTCAATGTCCTTACGGGCTGCGGTGCCTATGCGGGTTAGCATAACGCCTTTGTGGCCTATAATAATGCCCTTTTGGCTATCTCGCGCTACAATAATGTTGGCGCGTATTTTAGTAATATGTTCTTCCTCTTTATACTCGTCAATCTCTACCTCGCACGAGTAGGGAATCTCTTGCTGGTAGTGGGTAAAAATTTTCTCGCGCACAATTTCGGCCACAAAAAATTTCTCGGGCTTGTCAGTCAAAACGTCTTTGTCGTAGTACGGTTCACCCTCGGGCAAATGCGCTACAATGGCTTTCATCAGGCCATCAACACCCAGTTTTTCAAGGGCCGATAGCAATATAATTTCGCCACTGGGGGCAAGGTCTTCCCACGCTTTTATGCGCTCCATTACGGTGCCCTGCTCAACAGTATCAACCTTGTTAAGGGCTATTATCAGCGGGTGGCCCGATTTTATCGCTTTATCTAAAATTTCGTTTAGCTCTATCGGTTCTTTAATATCGGCCACATACAAAAACACATCCGCATCTTTCAGCGCCGACGTTACAAACTTCATCATAGAGCTGTGCAGCTTGTAGTTAGGGTCAACAACAATACCGGGTGTGTCAGAGAATACCGCCTGGTACTCTTCCGTATTTACAATACCTAAAATACGGTGGCGCGTAGTTTGGGCTTTTGGGGTAATGATAGAAAGGCGCTCTCCTGTAAGGGCATTCATCAAAGTGCTCTTTCCTGCGTTGGGCTTACCCAAAATATTTACAAATCCGGCTTTATGCATAGAGTGTAAAAGTACGAAAATCGGGCAGGATGCGGGGATTTAGTTTTAGCAACACTGGCAGTCCCGAGCTTCGGGATCGAACTTAGGTCCGCCTAAGGCGCATAAGAGCCCAACGAGCCTAAAAAACAAAACCCCCAACATTTCTGTTGAGGGCTTTCTCGGTAGCGCGGCTAGGACTCGAACCTAGGTCCGCCTTTGGCGGATAAGAGCCCAACGAGCTTATTTCAGTACGTTCTCTTTTATCCAATTTCTGCCAATGCCCGATTTTAGCCAAAGTTCTCTTTTCATAGCTTCTTCTTTTGTAACGTATTCTTCTGCGTGTATTATTTTCCAAGGCCTGTATTTTACTGTATAACCCTTAGTTGCTAATGAATTATGGCTTATAATACGTTGCTCCATATTGCTTGTATAGCCAATATAGATTTTTTGAAATTTCTCCGAGTAAAGAATATAGACAGTGAACATACAAGGCTGCGGGTTACTAAAATACAAAACCCCCAACATTTCTGTTGAGGGTTTTCTCGGTAGCGCGGCTAGGACTCGAACCTAGGACCTTTGGGTTATGAGCCCAACGAGCTACCACTGCTCTACCGCGCACTTTAGGAGTGCAAAAGTACACTTTATTTTGATATGGCAAGCATTAAGGCATAAAAAATCCTGAAACACCTAGTATTTCAGGATTATAGAGTTGTGCCCTAGAGCGGATTCGAACCGCCACGGTTTCCCGCCACCCCCTCAAGATGGTGCGTCTGCCAGTTTCGCCACCAGGGCAGTAAGTGCAAAAATAGTAATTTTTCAAGGTAGCAAAGCGTACAATTTATAGCCTTAACTGTTCAATAATGAACTTTTTACGACAGAAAGAAAAAACGCCATACTGTTATAAAACATTGTAACCCTTACCTACAAAGGCGTGCAAACCAAGCAGCTTATATGGCACGCATTGTGCGCAATAGGCAGCACCTAACTCATAGCTATAAATGAAAGTATTCCATTCGCTATTGCTTTTATACGTGTTTATTATCTCGTGCAACAACGCGCCTACAAAAACACATGCCACTGAAAATAAGCCGATCCAACCCCAAGCGCCGCAACCTATAGGGTCTGTATTGGCTAAAGGCAAAACAACGCCCTATGGCCCGCGCAATATTGTGCGCAATATTATTCAAGATAAAAAAGGCAATATTTGGATAGCTAGTTGGGAAGGAGCTTACCGCTACGATGGAAAACAGTTTACCAATTTTACCGAGGCCGATGGCTTGGGCTACATCCACGTTTTCTCGTTGCTCGAAGATAAAAAAGGCAACATTTGGTGGGGCACAATAGGCGGCGGCGTGTGCCGTTACGATGGAAAATACGGCACCAATTTCACTACTAAACAAGGCCTTAGCAACGATGTTATTTTTTGTATGCTAGAAGATAACAACGGCAACATTTGGTTTGGCACAGAAGCCGGAGTAAGCCGTTATGATGGGAAGGGCTTTACCAACTTTTCCACTACCGATGGCCTTATTGGCAACAAAGTATACACCATGGTGCAAGACAATAATGGCACTATTTGGTTTGGTACGGATGATGGCGTTAGTTGCTATAATGGTAAAATATTTACCGATTTTGAAAAGAAAGAAAACCTGCGCGAAGCCATTACTAATATTACACCCAAAGCCGGCCCGCCGCTGGGCAATTTGCGCGCTATGATAAAAGACCGAAGCGGCAATATTTGGATGGGCAGCCAATATGGTGTTTGTAAATATGATGGCAGAACATTTACCAACTATACCAAAAAAGACGGGCTGCAACAAGATTTTATTTGCACTATTGTAGAAGATAATATGGGCAACCTGTGGTTTGGCGGTGGCGGCGTTAGCCGCTACGACGGAAAAACCTTTACCCTTTTTACAGACAAGCAAGGCCTTTGCAGCAACAATGTATTTGGCTTGTGTGCCGATAATGCGGGTAATATTTGGTTTGCCACCATGGATGCCAGCGTATGCAAATACGATGGAAAAACGTTTACCTCTTTACCCAAAACACCTTTGAAATAGGGGATAGCGCATGCTATAAATAAATGTCGGCGCGTTGTGTGTCGGGATTAATTATTTTAGCCAAAATATACATCCCCAAAATGAAAAATTTCATTTTAGTAGCTCTTTTCCTACTATCGGCAATAACTACCAACGCGCAGTTAGACACCAATGCTACCCTATGCAAAACCATTAAAACCTGCGATAGCCTACTGTTTAACATTGGCTACAACACCTGCGATATAAGCCAGTTTGAAACATTGGTTAGCGATAAGTTTGAGTTTTATCATGATAAATCGGGCATTACCAATACCAAACTTGCCTTTATTGTTAGCATAAAAGATGGGTTGTGCAAAATGAAATACAAGCCCCGCCGCGAGCTGGTTGCAGGCAGTATGGAGGTGTTTCCGCTAGAGAATAATGGCGTAGTATACGGCGCAATACAAACCGGCAAGCACCGCTTTTATGCCCTTGGCATAGATGGTGTTGTGAAGCTAACCAGCATTGCGCGTTTTACCCACGTTTGGCTTATTGAAAATGGCAAATGGAAATTTAGCCGCGGCCTAAGCTACGACCACATTAACATGGAAGGGAAATAGGCTTATGCTATCGCCACTCAACGCATATTTTGAACTGCAGCAAGAGCCCGACAAAAGCTGCCTTAATTTTATGCGTGGGCATATTTTAAAACTATCGCCCCTCCTTACCGAGGAGTGGAAATATGGTGTACCAATGTATTGCTACAAGGGTAAAATGTTTTGCTATTTATGGGTACACAAAAAATACAAGCAGCCCTATATAGGCGTTGTAGAAGGCGGCAAAATTAATCACCCCGACCTACTACAGGAAAAGCGAAAACGCATGAAAATACTACTGATTGACCCCAACAAAGACATTCCGCTTAAAACCATTGATGGTATTTTAAAGCAAGCGTTAACATTTTATAAATAGAACATCTTTCACTCTACCATTGTTATCTTAGCTATGAGCCAAATAAGCATGCACGAAATAGTAGGAAAATGGCACGTTATCGAGACCAATTTCCCCATGTGGTTAAAAGGTAATAAGCTAAGCCCTACGCTTAATTACACCATGGTATTGCGTAACGAGCAAGAGGTGTTGTTAGATGAGGTTAAGTACGAGCAAAGCGGAAAGATAAAAACCATTTCGGGCTATGATTATCCTGATACCGAAAACCCCAACGGCTACATTTGGCGCGGCAAAGGTTTGTTGTTTCTGTTTAAAAGCAAGTGGGAAATTATACTGGCCGACCCACACAAACAATGGGCGGTAAGTTGGTTCTCTAAAACACTTTTTACGCCTGAAGGTGTTGAGATTATTAGTCGCACACCTACGCTGCCCGAAACCACCATAGCCGCAATAAAAGAGGCTATGAAACACGATGAAGTACTGGCCCCATTTGTAAATACATTAAAGCCGCTTCCTAAAAAATAGGCTACCATAGTATGGATAACTACCAACGAATGCTCGATTTAGTTGTCAACTTTTTCGATACCCGCAACGACCCTGACCAGATAAGCGTTACCGACGACGAGCGTGAGCATTTGGAGAAAATTCACCCGGCTACGATGTCGGAAGTAGCCAATGAAGACGGGCCTATTTTGTGGTTGTTGATATTGCCCACTACCACTGCATTGATGGAGCAATTTATTAACGGCACATTAACCGAGAAACAACTGCTCGACCAAACGCCTGTGGGCATTGCTTACGATACTATTTACCTATGCTCGGTATACGTTTTGCCCGAATTTAGAAAACAAGGCTTAGCTAAAAAAACAACGCTGGAAGCCGTCAATAAAATTAGGCACGATTACCCTATAAAATTCTTATTTTACTGGCCTTTTAGCGATGAAGGCAAAGACTTAGCCTTATCAATTTCGAAAGAACTGAAGCTACCCTTGCACGAAAGAACGTAATTTAAGTAGCTTTGCTTTTCTATGAAGCTATCAAAAAATGGTGTCCTTATAACGGTAATTGTTTTACTTACCCTAAACGCTATACTGCAAGCGCTTAAAATATGGGCGGGCGTTGAACTGCCCGATGCGCTAATGCTAACCGTGCGTTGGCTTTTTGCCGCCAGTATGGTAACGTTTGCCTATCAGCGCCGTTCGCTTAGCACATTTATTTTTGCCGCTATGGTGGTGGGTATCCTTACGGGGCTATACTACCCAGCTGTTGCTGTCGACTTAAAAATCCTCTCTGATATTTTTCTCAAACTGATAAAAACCATTATTGCACCGCTGCTTTTTGGTACGCTGGTAGTGGGCATTGCAGGCCATTCTGACATTAAGCAGGTGGGCCGCATGGGTTGGAAATCGTTATTGTATTTTGAAATTGTTACCACCTTTGCTTTGATAGTAGGCCTTATAGCCATCAACATCAGTCAGGCAGGTGCGGGCATTATCATTCCCGGCGACTTAAACATGGGCGATATACCTACCGCTAAAGCCCAAGGCTGGCGCGAGATTATACTGCATATCTTCCCCCAAAATATTGCCAAATCTATAGCCGAAGGCGAGGTATTGCAGATAGTAGTTTTCAGCGTAATATTTGGCATTGGCATGGCCATGCTAAAGCAGGAAAAACGCAAACCGATGTTGGATTTTGCCGAAAGCCTTTCGGAGATTATGTTCAAGTTTACCAACATTGTAATGTACTTTGCCCCGTTGGCGGTATTTGGCGCATTGGCCTTTACCATTGGTAAATATGGCGTTGGTGTGTTCAGCAATTTGGTGGGTTTACTACTCACCGTTTATGGTGCGTTAATTGGGTTTGTGTTGCTGGTGCTGCTTCCTATCATGCTAATCTTGCGCATTCCCGTTATTAAATTTATCAAAGCCGTAAGCGAACCCGCAACCTTGGCTTTTGCCACTGCAAGCTCTGAAAGCGCCTTGCCTATTGCCATGGAGCGTATGGTAGAGTTTGGCGTACCTAAAAAAATTGTGGCCTTTGTAATGCCCACGGGCTACAGTTTTAATTTGGATGGAACAACGCTGTACCTATCTGCCGCCGCTATATTTGTGGCCCAAGCGCAGCACGTAACGCTTGATATTAGCACCCAAATAGTAATGCTGCTAACCCTTATGCTAACCAGCAAAGGCGTAGCCGGTGTGCCGCGTGCATCACTGGTAATATTAACGGCAACGGTTGCATCATTCGGTTTGCAAGATTGGCCCATAGCTATGATTATTGGCATTGATGCTATGATGGATATGGCCCGGACATCGGTAAACGTGGTGGGCAACTGCCTTGCATCGGCCGTAGTAGCTAAGTGGGAAGGCGAGTTGAACGTGAATAATAAAGAGCTTCCGAATCATTTGGTGGAAGTAGAAAACATAAAATAATTGTGTCGGTAATTCAAGAAAATATATCCTTAAAACCGTTTAATACTTTTGGTATTGATGCTAACGCAAAATATTTTGCTGAGGCTGAAAGTGTGGAAGAATTAAAAGAAATTTTAGCTAACCCATCTGCCAAAAGCTTACCATTATTGGTAGTGGGTGGCGGTAGCAATTTATTGCTGACTAAAGATTTTGAGGGATTAATAATCCACATAAAAATAAAGGGAATAGCTGTTGTTGATGAAGATGCCGAACATGTTTTTGTGCAAGCCGGCGCCGGTGAAGGATGGCACCAATTTGTGTTGTATTGCATTCAGCACAACTATGCCGGTGTTGAAAATTTATCATTAATACCAGGCAGTGTAGGCGCTGCACCCATGCAAAATATTGGGGCCTATGGGGTAGAGATTAAAGAGACATTCCACTCGCTGCAAGCATTAAATATTAAAACATTAGCCATTGAAACATTTACAAATGCAGAATGTAAATTTGGCTACCGCGAGAGTATTTTTAAGCACGAAGCCAAAGGCAAATACATCATCACTAATGTTACCTTCCGCTTAAATAAAACGGCAACGTTTAACACCTCTTACGGCGCTATTGGCGCTGAGTTAGAGGCTATGGGCATTTACCGTGACAACATCACTATACAAGATGTTAGCCAAGCGGTAATAAATATTCGCAGCAGTAAATTACCCAACCCCGCCGAGATTGGAAATGCCGGTAGCTTTTTTAAAAACCCTGTTGTAAGTGCGGAGAAAGTGGCTGAATTAAAAGCCAAATATCCCGATATGCCGGCTTATCCATCGGGCGAGCAAACTAAATTGGCTGCCGGTTGGCTTATTGAGCAGTGCGGCTGGAAAGGCTTTAGGGAAGGCGATTATGGCGTACATGCCAAGCAGGCATTGGTTTTGGTTAATTATGGTAAAGCTACAGGGAAAGAATTATTCGACCTTTCTACACAAATCCTTCAATCAGTAAAAGCTAAATTTGGTGTTGATTTAGAGCGCGAAGTGAATATTATTTAGTTCGGCATTAAACCAAATTGCTTTTCTTTATTCAAAGCTGGCAACCGTTACTACACAGCTTGAATATGAATAAACGCTACGTTCTATTTATTTTCTCTCTTCTACTGCTTGCGCGCATTAGCAATTGCTATGCGCAAACTATTTTGCCTTCGGCAGAATTGGAGGATAAAATACGCAATGCCCCACACGATACCATTGTGGTAAAAATATTATTACAACAAATTAGGGGGTTAAGCCGCAGTATACAGAATACTGACGAGGCAAATAAGCTAAATAACCGCGCCATTATTTTTGCCGAAAAAAGCAACTATTTAGTTGGCTTGGCCGAGTGCTATACCAACGCAGCCCATTTTGCCAACCTTAAGTTTGACGCTACGGGCGAGCGTATTTACAAGCAGAAGTTAGAGAAGGTGCAATTGGAATTGGACAAGATTGCAAAGGCCAAATTAAAGCTGCTGCAAACTGAAAATATAGAGAAAGAAAATAAGCTGGAAACAGCCGATAAAGAATTAAAAACCAAAGAACTGGTTATTGACGAGAAGAACCGCATTATTACCAGTAAGGACACCGTTATCAACCGTCAAAAGCTGGAAAACCTACAGAAAGAACAGCTTTTGAAGCTTGCTAAACAAGAGGGTGAATTAAAAGATTTAAAGTTTAAAGAGCAGCAAACAGCTACGCGATTTTTGTTTGTGGTGAGCATTGGTATTGCGGTAATTTTCTTAATTCTGCTATACATATTTTTTAGCAACAGGCGCTACACAAAGCAAATAGCAAAGGAAAAAGGTCGGTCTGACGATTTGCTGCAAAATATTTTACCCATTAGCATTGCCGAAGAATTGAAAAATAATGGCAGTGTAAAAACGCGCTATTATGATAATGTAACGGTACTATTTACCGACTTTGAAGGTTTTACGAAGTTATCTGAGAAGATGACGTCGGAAGATTTAGTAAAAGAGATTGACTATTGCTACACTGAGTTTGATAGCATTATTGTACGCCACGGATTAGAGAAAATTAAAACCATTGGCGATGCCTATATGTGTGCCGCCGGTTTACCCGAACCCTCGTCCGACCACGCCCTGCGAGCTGTTAGGGCAGCTGTTGATATTGTGATATTTATAGATAAACTGCGCACCGAACGCATAGCCAAGGGACTACCGCATTTTAATATACGCGTAGGGCTAAATACCGGCCCGGTAGTAGCGGGCGTGGTAGGCACTCACAAGTTTGCTTATGATATTTGGGGTGATACCGTTAATGTTGCTGCACGATTAGAAAGTGCATCGGAGATTGGCCGCGTAAATATTTCGCACACTGTATACGAACTGGTAAAGCACGATTTTAGTACCCAACACCGGGGCAAGGTTATGGCCAAAAATAAAGGCGAAATTGATATGTACTTTGTTAATTAGCGGAGAGTGGAGAGCCGAGGGCCGAGAGGAATTTCTATGCCGTTTCTCTCGGCTCTCCACTCTAGTCTCTAGGCTTCAAACTAAAATATCTGACTTGCTTCCTGCTTTAAATAATCAAGTGCAACGTTGGTAGGAAATTTATCCATCTTCATAGTTACCTCCAGCATCAGGCTGCCTAAATCAACGCCCGAAGCTTCGTCGCTAACGTTTATAGCTGCAGTGTTAACCAACTTAATGGTTTCTTCTTTGGCGTTTTTAATTAGTTCCCATGCGCCCGGCGACACATATATTTGCTGCGATAGGTTATGCTCATATTCGGTACGTATAGCCTTTAATAACTCGGCTTGTAGCAACTTGGCACTCAAGCCGCTTTTGTGGGTGCGCATTACTAAATTAGATGGTGATATACGCTCTAAAAACAGCACTAAGCGCTCATACGCCTGCAAACGGATAGGAGTTGTTAAGCCTTGGCTCTCGCGCTTATAAGCTATGTTGGCGCGGTTTTGCTCATTCTCTAAAAAACGGGCTATTACCAAATAAGCTGTAGCCAACACTACCAGTGCGGGCAAAATGTATTTTAAAATTTCAAGAAATTGCTCCATGAATAAGTATAGTTAGCAGAAGTAAAAGTAAGTCTTACAACGCAATAATACGCGCAGGGGTTACTGTTGTTTTTTTAGGTTGGCACGCAGTTCTTTTGCTGTAACAGTGCTGCCATCGTAGCTCCAGCCCGGGGGCATAAAAAAGTACTTAACCTTGTTCCAAAAGCCAGGGGCTTTTTTTACATCGTGGGCAATGTTTACATACTCGTGCGTGGCTATTACCAAGGGGTTGTAGCTATCTACATTTTTGGTAAGGCCATATTTCACAGGCTCTTCGGGTAGTTCTTTTTGGTAGGTGCCAAACAGCCGGTCCCAAATAATAAGTATTCCGCCGTGGTTACGGTCTAGGTAAATAATGTTGCTGGCATGGTGCACCCTGTGGG
>JANOCJ010000176.1:0-6138 GCA_031412115.1 Flavobacteriales bacterium | reverse complement strand
TGCAATGTGCGTTTGTTGATACCCCCGAGGTTGACCGTATATGCGATTTTATAGGCAACCAACAGGGCTACCCTGACGCTATGCACCTTCCGGAATATATACCCGAAGGCGAAGAGGCTAAAGAGGCTGTTGACCTTAGCGACCGCGACAATTATTTTGATGAAGCGGCACGTATTGTGGTGCGCCACCAGCAAGGGTCGGCATCGCTTATACAACGCAAAATGAAGCTGGGCTACAACCGTGCAGGCCGCATTGTTGACCAGTTGGAAGCGGCAGGCATTATTGGCCCGTTTGAGGGCAGCAAGGCCCGCCAGGTATTGATTAAAGATGAATCGTCGTTGGACGATATTTTGAATAGTTTAAAATAAAATTTTTGTACTATGAAAATTATCAGAGAATGTAAAGAGGGCGTGCTTTGGCTGTCGATTTTTTTATCGCCCCTTATTACCGGGCTTATTATTTCCTTATTCCTGTTTGTAGACGGATACAATTTACTGGCCTTTGGCGTTATCGCCGTTTCTATACTATCGGGCATAGCCCTGGCAGAATGGGTGCGCAAGCACTATGGCTGCTCTAACTATTTGTCAGCGCTTTTTCATCATAAGGAAGAATAGGTACCAGGTTTTAGGTGCTAGGTGCTAGGACTAAAAAAAACACTTTACTATATAAAAGGCAGGATATTCCTGTCTTTTTTTGTTGGTATAAATTTAAAAAACAACAGGCTAGAAGCTAGAACCTAACACCTAGAACATACTTTTTACTATTTTTGGCATCCGTTTTGAAACATAGTAGTCAAAACAGTTATTATACCATTACCATGAAACGATTAGCCATTATAGCAGCCCTTGTGTTTAGTTACAGTATAGCCTTTGCCCAGCCCCCTGCTGCAAGCGATGTGAAAGCCAAAGGCATATTAGACCAAGTAAGCGCCAAAAACAAAGCTCATAAAACCATTTATGCCGAGGTATCGTACTCGCTGAGTAATGGCAAAGGGGTTAACAATACCAAAAACCTTAAAGTATATTTAAAAGGCAACAAGTACCACGTAAACACCGGCGAGCAGGTTGTTATTTGCGACGGTAAAAACGTTTGGAAATACTTTACCGAGCAAAACGAGGCCGACTGGACCGAGGTAGACGCTAATGACAAAGATGCCATTACCCCGCAAAATATGTTTACCATATACCAAACCGGCTTTAAATACAAGTTTATTAAAGAGGAAACCCCCAAAGGTGGCAAAGCGCAATATATTATAGAACTGTATCCGCTAAAGCCTAAAGAGAAAGATTATACCCTTATTAAGTTGTTTATTGATAAAGCAGAGTTGCGCATTACCAAAGCCGAAGTGGCAGGCCGCAACGGTAGCAGCTATACTTATAAAATAAAGGTATTTACCCCCAACAAGGCTATGGACGAAACCATGTTTACCTTTAACAAAGCCAAATACCCCGGCGTTACTATTAATGATTTGAGGGACTAATAGCTGGGTAGCTTGTAGCTGATAGGATAATATCCATAATAAAAAGGCCCGCAGATTGTGGGCTTTTCTTTTTCTACCCTATAAGCTACAAGCTAACAGCTATAAGCTAAGTAAGAATCCAACTATCAGCCAAAAAAGAATTGAAAAGGTAGGTTTGGTAGAACAGGCCTAAAATGGATAAGCCGAGTGCGGCTAATACCACCATCCACCGGGGAAAGTTTTTGTATAGGATGAGTAGAGTTGCTGTTGCTACCAATAGCAAAAAAGCAAACTCCGTAGCGTTGGGCATACGGTGTTTAAACCAACGTATCCATACAATAAATACCAGGCTTAAAATGGCATTTATGCTTAGTAATACTACTTTGCTTTTTAGGTTGAAGTGTTGCAGTTGGTTTAGGCCTGCAATAAGCAAAATGTAAAAAAACGGGGTACACATTATATAACGGAACATTCCGTTTAAACTACCGCCCTGAAATAACATTATAAAGATGAAAGAGCCTACTACATAAGCGGCAGAGAGTATTGTTAAATAGCGGAATTTCTCATCTGCAGTAGCAGCCAATATTTTGTGTGTAGCGAATAAATTAGCCTGCCGGTTTAATGCTTTTATAAATACCGAAGCACAATACACCAACACCGGCAATACAATAAACAGTATGGCAAATACATTCAGCGCATGGCCTTCGTCGGACCAGTCGGAGATTTGCGTAGGTAGCCGGAACGTATGGTTCCACACATCATTTTGTACGGTAATAAATTTGGTAAAACTGCCCGTATCTAAATACTGTATGTAGATGGAAAAAGCTGTGCCTATTATCATTGGCGGAAGCCATAATACCAAACTATTTAGCATAGCTTTTATACTGCGGGTTTGCAAAATGCGTATAACCTCAACCGCTACAATAGATAATAGCACAATACTAACAATGGGCCGTGTAGTAGCGGCTAACAGCAAGCCGGTAAATAATAGGTACTTGTTGCCCTTTAAAAAGCCTGCAATGCATAGTGTAAAACAGAAAAAGAAAAGCCCCTCAGAATACGGTATAAAAAAAACAAACACTGATGGCATGGCTATAAGCAACAGCATTGTTGGCCAACTGTCTTTAACCTCAACGTCTCCAAGCTTTCTAAACAAATACCGCAGCGATAAACTGAACAGTAAAAAGTTGACGATGATAATTAACCAGCTAAAACCTGTTAGTTTAAACAGCCACGGAAATAGCGGAAAAAACGCACAAGCATCGTAGTAGCTATACCCTTCCGACCCTATTTTATAGTAATGCGCACCATCCCAATTATGCAGGCGGTTGTTTTCAATGGCAAAATAGGGCTCATCTTTAGTATGCCCGCCAACTTGCATACTTTCTTTGTAAGGGTGTACAAAGCGCCCAATGGTAAACTTGTAAAAACTATGGTGCGTAAGGGCTGTGTAAACACCCAAAAACAAGGCTAAATATATAAACGGAACAAATAACTGTTTGGTGCGTGGGCTTAGCTGCATAGGCTTTTATTCGTTACCATCAGTGCGGTATACACTTTTTACCCCCTCAACCTTTTTTAGTTTTTGCATAAGGCCGGTAAGGTGGTCGGTGCTGTTTACAAACACCTGTATGGTGCCCTCAAAAATACCGTCGTTGCTATCAAAACTTAATGAGCGCATGTTTAAATGTTGCTCATTTGATATAATACGGGTAATGCTGTTTACAATGCCAACATCATCAAACCCGGTAACTTTTATACAAGATAAGAAGGATAGCGATTGCTTGTTAATCCACTTGGCTTTTACAATGCGGTAAGCATAATTGCTCATTAGTTGTATAGCATTGGGGCAATTGGTTTTGTGTATTTTAATGCCTTCGTTTATGGTAATGAAACCAAACACTTCATCGCCGGGAATAGGGTTGCAGCAAGGGGCTAACTTGTAGTCAATCTTCTGCATGTTCTCGCCTATCACCAGCATATTATCTTTGCCGCGCAGCGATGTAACTAAGTCTTCAAACTTCTCGGCCGTGGCCGATTTGCCGTTCTCTTTATCTTTAGCAAAAGGGTTGCGCAGCAGGTTTAAAAAGCGGTTTGACGATTGCTCTTTCTTCTCCTCAATATAATCGGCCAGTGTTTTTAGGTCGATGTGGCTGGCGCCAATTTCGTAGTATAAATCAAGTACGCTGTGCAGCTTATAGTTGCGGGCTATACGATGCACCAAGTCGTTGTCCGACTTAATTTTCATGTGGTTTAGCTTACGCTCCAACATTACTTTGCCTTCTTCGGCAACGGCACGTTTCTCTTCCTTCAGCGCACTTTTAATGCGCGATTTTGCTTTGGCCGTAACCACATAGCCCACCCAATCGTCTTTAGGGCGTTGCTTGGCCGATGTGATAATCTCTATCTGGTCGCCGCTTTTAAGGGCATAGCTAAGTGGCACTAATTTATTGTTGACTTTAGCACCAATACAAGTGTTGCCAATTTGCGAGTGGACATCGTACGCAAAATCGAGCGTGGTAGAGCCCGAGGGCAGCGTTTTTAATTCGCCCTTGGGGGTAAATACAAATATCTCTTCCGAGAATAAATTCAGCTTAAACTCATCCAAAAATTCCAATGCGCTGCCATCGGTATTCTCTAGCAACTCACGTATTTTTTTCAGCCAAATATCAATATTGCTCTCGTTGGTTTTGGGCCCTTCTTTATACATCCAGTGGGCTGCATAGCCTTTCTCGGCAATATCGTCCATACGGCGAGTACGTATTTGCACCTCAACCCATTTGCCGGTGGGGCTCATAACGGTAGCGTGCAAACTTTCGTAGCCGTTGGCGCGTGGGGTCGATATCCAGTCGCGCAACCTTTCGGGGCTGGGCTGGTAAAAATCGGTTACTATAGAATAGACTTTCCAGCAATCGGCTTTCTCATTTTCAGGTGCCGAATCAATAATAATACGGATGGCGAAAATGTCAAAAATCTCTTCAAACGGAACACCCTTTTTTACAATTTTATTCCAGATAGAATAGATTGATTTGGGCCTGCCTTTTATCTCAAACTCTAACCCTTGGTCGGTAAGCGATTTTTTAATAGGCATGGTAAACCGGCTGATGAAACGCTTGCGCACATCTTCGGTATTTTTCAATTTCTCCGATATGGTTTTGTACGTTTCCTGCTCGGTATATTTCAGGCCTAAATCTTCCAGTTCGGTTTTAATGCGGTACAGGCCTAAGCGGTGGGCCAAAGGCGCATACAGATACAATGTTTCCGATGCTATTTTCAACTGCTTATCGCGCGCCATGCTATCTAAGGTGCGCATGTTGTGCAGGCGGTCGGCCAGCTTAATAAGGATCACCCTAACGTCATCGCTAAGGGTAAGCAGCATCTTTCTAAAATTCTCGGCCTGTAAAGATGATTTTTGGTCGAACACACCCGAAATTTTAGTCAACCCATCCACAATGGCGGTTACCTTATCGCCAAACAGGCGCTTAATATCGTCGGTAGTAATATCAGTATCCTCCACCACATCGTGCAACAAGGCACAAACCACAGCGGTAGCACCCAAGCCAATTTCTTCGGCGCAAATTTGGGCTACGGCAATGGGGTGATATATATAAGGCTCGCCACTTTTGCGCCGCATGTCTTTATGGCTTTCAACGGCTAGGTCAAACGCCTTACGGATAATCTTACGGTCTTCATCGTTAGTGCGGGCTTGCACTGTGCGCAACAGTAATTTGTAGCGCTTCAGTATTTCCTTTTTTTCTAACTCAAAATCAACAGCTGTCAGGGTTGTCATTCTATACTTCCTCTCTATTAAAAAACTAAAATTACTAAATACTAAACGTTTGTTGAAACATATTGTTAAGTTTTATCAATAAGCTATTGTTAGGTTAGTTTATCTGGCTACCACAGTTGAAACTGTGGGCTATGTGTTCCATTATTTTAAAAACCAACACCTCCCTCCCCCGCGCGTAGCGCGGGTACTCCCTCCGTGAGGGAGATATTTACTATCCCAAAAATTACTTTTAGTTTTTAGATTTTAGTTTTTAGTTGAATTACATCATCCCCAACCTCTCTGCCCTTAACATAACCAGGCGCACAAAGCGGCGTTTCATATCGTCAGATAAAAAGCTGTTTTCTATCAAACCAAACCATATGCGTAGTATGCGTGAGTAGCGGCGCATCATATTTTTTGCAGCAATATCATTTATACCCACCTTTTCAAAAAAGCGGTTAAAGGTGTCTTCATCAATGCCGCTGCGCTTACCTGCTAACGATAGTATAAAATCATCGGCCAGAGCGGGTTGTAGTAGGGCTGTTGAGGTGGTTTCTACTAGAGGAGCGAGGACTGAGGATTGAGGAGAGTGGTCCACAAAAAAGGTATTGCCCCAATGTACATTGCTATTACCTATAAGAAAGGCAAATACCAGCCGTTCGGCCATGTATATTTTATCAAGCCCCGGCTGCGATGAGTGCTTTTCTATTGCTTTAAATAGCTTTTCAAAAGTGCCTTGTTGGGGGTTTATATTATTAGTCAGTTCAGATAAAAGCCTCACCCCCAACCCCCTCTCCGAGGGAGAGGGGGCTTTTATTAAAACCAATTCTTCATCAGCAGCTTGTAGCAATGTATTCTCTACACTATTAATTCCTGCTTCGGTGGCTAGTTTAAGGCAAAGGTGTTCCAG
>JANOCJ010000175.1:0-9263 GCA_031412115.1 Flavobacteriales bacterium | reverse complement strand
TTTTACAAATATATTAAAAAGCAGCCCTGTATAGTATATTAATAGGTTAAAACCATACGTTTACTGTCTATTTGTTTGCCGTCTACTATCAGTTCGTAAACGTAAGTACCTGCGGCAAGGCTGCTGCCCGATATTAAAATTTGCCCTGCGCCTTTGGCTTGAATTTTAAAGGTATTTACAACCACGCCATTTAGGTTTGTTATGCGGATTATTGCATTGCCCGATGCTTGGGTAATGTAGTAGCGTATGGTAGTATTCTCGTTAAAAGGGTTGGGGGTGTTTTGCTCCAACATGCTTTTATCATTGTTTGGAGTAATGTTATTTTGCTGGTTAAAGCAGCAGTATTGCAAATCATCGCCAAACTTGGTAAGCATACCTTTTATTTCGGCTACATCTTTTTTCAGCAGTTCATTCTCGGTTTGCATAGCGGTAATAACCTTTTGTAGCGAATCTACTTTGGCAACGCCTGTAGTATTTAATGCTGCTTGCAGCGAATCTTGCTTGGCATTTAGCTGCTGCATGCCTTTTATTATTACCGGTATAAGCCCGGTATAGTTAACTACCTTAAACTGGTTAGCAGCTATGCCTTTGGCATCAATATCTTTTTTGCCGTTTAGTATAATATGGCCGCTGTTTTTAACCAGCCACGGCCAGTATTTCTCCACCTCGTTAGCCATAACGCCAAGCTGCTGCCCGGCGGGCAAGTTATGGCTTTTGCGCATTTCGCCGTTAAACTCGTAGGTGCTAATGTTTAAAGCATTAAGCCCTGCAATAGCATTGCCGGTATAGGTGCGGATGTTGGTTTTTATTGAAGGGTCAGATGCGGTGTAGTATGCACCCGATGTCATAACATCGCCACTAAAATAGCCTGCATAATGGCCTGCACCTGCATCGGCAACACCCCAAACGCCGTAGCTAATGGTACTGTCGGCATAGCTATCGGCAGTAAATTTACCGCCTACATTGTAATGCCCTGTTCCGTATGATGTACCTACTACGCCTATACCATAGCCGTTAACCTCATCGGCGCTGCGCGCCTCGCCGTATATGCCGTAGTTATAGCCCCAGGTAACGTTGGCTGTGCTCATCATGCCAATGCCTACTACATTATCCTGATAGGTTACCGCCTCATCCTCATTCAACACAAGGCTAAGCGTACCAATGGTGTAGTTGTTGGTAGTATCGGGTTTGTTTGATGATATAGAGGCTATGCCAATTTCGGCATTGTTGCCACCCGTCCACAGCATGGGGCCAAGGCCCGACATGTTAGTAAAGGCAGCCGTATCGCCGTTTATAACGGTAAGCTTGGCGTATTTGTTGGCTGCGCCAATTACCACGCGGCCGCTGTCGGCAGTAATAACGCGGCCATGGTGTACATCGTAATACTGCAAATCATCATTGTTTATGCGCAGGTATTTTTCGTTGCCCCCATCCTCATCGGCGTTAATTAAACCCACCTCGGTAGGCGAGGCATAAGCCGATGTATTTAGCTTGCCCAGCGAATCGCGGTTGGAAATATTGGCAGCACCGGGCGTAACCTCTACCGCGCTGGTAGCACTTGCGTTTTTAGATGATACATACGCCCCGCCACTGTTGGCCAATACGTTGCTCTCAATACCATCGGTACTATTGTTGGCAGTAAGTACGGCAAGGCTGTTACCATCGGCAGTAATTACGCCGTTGGCAAAAAAGGTATGGTTAGCGGTATCGTTATACGCTATAACGCCGCCCGTAAGGGTAGGGCTGCCAAACAGGCTATCATCCAGCAGCAACTGGTAGCCGCTGTGGTTTAGCAATACCGTGCCTACGGCATCAAGGCTGTGGGTGGGCGTGGCGGTGCCTATGCCAACATTTACACTATCTTGATAGACATTGCCCACCGCATCCATTTTCCATAAATCATTTACTTTGTTGTTGAGTTCTTTTGTTGATTCTATTAAGAGGCCTATTAAATTAGGATAATTAACAGCCATAAGGCTATCGCTGGTATCTACAGCCTCTGGTATAACAGCATTTACTTCTTGCGCAATTAAACCAATATATTTTTTTGCATTAACCCCACCATATACTGACGTATCGGAAATGTCATTTTTATATTTATAAGATACCCCACGCAATTGCGATACTTTGTATAAGGCACTATCTAGCGTAGTTATTTGTGTTTTTAACGTAGAATCGGACCATAGGTATAAGCTCCGCCCATAGATATGCCCCTTTCCCTGAACATAGAAAACATCATTAACTCCTAGACGAAGGACATAATTTTTGGTTAAAAAATTTTTAATATTTGTTACTAATGTTTTAGAATTAATCCCTTGGTTATTAGCATCTAAAGTCAAAAGAATTTGGGCGTAATTAGATTGCTTAATATTTAATGGCCCCCAAAATAAGGCACGGTCAGGACTAGCTGGAGCGTTTGTTACTGTACCCACAGAAATAGTACCACCAGGCCATACTTTTATTTGTGCGTTTAGTGAGTTTATTAATGAAAGAAGAAGGATAAATAGGCTTAGTTTTTTCATGGCGGTAAGTAATTAATTTTTAATGAAAGATTTTATTGTTTCTCCTTTTATTGTTTTTATTTTTATATAGTAGAAGCCTTGAGATAGATTTTCTATATTAATATTTATTTCATTTATTGTTATAAAGCTATCTTTCACTTGTATTTGTCCCACGCTATTGTAAATAGCATATCCATTAATACTGTTTTTATTATTAATAATTCTTAAAATAGTTGATGCGGGGTTAGGAAATATGTTAGTGTAAATAGCATCTTCATTTATATTGGTAGGAAAGGTATGTTGCACGCAAGTTATTCTATACTCAGCTATTGGATTTCCACTTGGGCCAACACACCGCGAATAGAAAATAGAATCTTTTGCAGGATATAAATCACCACAAGGTTGAAAAGCAGTATCAACAATAACCTGAAATACATCATACCAATAACCAAGATACATTGTATCCGTAGTATTATTTAAGGTGTCATGCGTTATTACTCCTGTTGTATCATTTGGTAACGCAGTAATTTTTACACCCGCAGCAACAGTATCTAAATTAGGCCAGTTTGCAAATTCAATATAGGTGCCCGTATATATTCCCAGTACACTATTGCGCACATTTAGTGTGGGTGCTTGGCTATAGGCAATGCTGTAAAGCAATATGCTTAAAATGGTTACATATTTTTTCATGAGAGTTAATTTTTAATAGTCCATGCAATCGTCTACTTGTAATATTACTTCTTTATTATTAGGTATAGTAGTGTTTTCATCTAAAATTATATAGTCTGTTGCTTTTAAGCTAACATCATCATTAAATGGTGTATCGCAGCCAGTATTGCCTGTAGTGATTGATTTATATACATTATCGCTATCTGTCGTAACAGGGCCCGTATTGCAATATGTTTCATCTGTTGTAATTGTGCAATATTGGTCTAGTTGCCAAATTTTTACATAATCTATATAGTATTTAAATGGATAGGATACCGAAGGAGAGTTCATAGGAACCGGATTAGTTAGGGTAGGCGCGTTAATATCTACTATAATATGCATAGGTGAAAAATTTGCAACCCATGGTTCTTCAGATGTTCGGACTTGAACCCCGTTAATAAAAAACTCTATTTTATCAGGTGTCCAATTACAAGCTATAGTATGCCAAGTGTCTGTAGCTAATCCATCAATAGAAAAAGGTGTTGCATTGTAATCATAACCCAAATAATGATAACTGCTGGTATATTGTATAGAATTACCAATATAATTATTTTCAAAAATATCAAGTTCGCTATTATCAGTGCTACTAGTAGCACCCCATAGCCAAAAATTGGGTTGAAAATTATTATATCCATTATTAACTGCTTTGGGTAGCATAAAACGAATTTCATAATACCCATATTTATAAGGTATATGTGACCATAGCATACCTGAATTATAGTTGACTAATAAATTATTAGTATAATTGATATTTGGCGTTACACTGTAATCAGTACAACAATAATTAGCATAATACGGTGTTACCTGTGTAACAGATAATGTACAAATGCTAGAACCAACAGTTACGTTTGGGTTGGATGACCAATTATCAATAACGTGAGCCCTTTCAATATTATCTTGATATTCACAAAGTGAAGTATTGGGATTATATTGAGTACGGTAATAGCAAATGAAGGAAGGGCCTGGATCCCATAAACTAGTATTTATAGAACTCCCATTAAAATCATCATCTAAAGCTAAAGACCATCTAGGGTCGGTTGAGGGGTGTTGGGCAAATGTTGCTTGAGCAGCAAAAAGAGTAATAAAGGCAAATAGTAGCTTTTTCATAGCTATGTTGGTTAGTTATAACAAAGTAAGTAATAGTTTTTAAAAAAAGCAAGCAATAGTTAGTGAAATTTTTACCTACTTAGCCCCCACAAAAAAATAACACTTGGCAGAAAGGGAATGTTTCTTATATTTGCCGACCTTAAAATAACCCTGTATTAAAAACACACAAATTCATGCAAAATAAAGGAGCGATAAGGCTTTTCGCAATTGTTTTAGGCCTTGTTTGTTTGTACCAATTGTCGTTTACGTTTAAAACACGCAGCGTTGAATCTGACGCCCGCGAGTTTGCCGGCGGCGATACCGCTAAAGAGCGCCAGTACATCGATTCTATTAAAACCCAAACCGTTTACAACCTGGGTTTGGTAAGCTACACTTACGAACAGTGTAAAAAGCGCGAGCTTTTATTAGGACTTGATTTACAAGGTGGTATGAACATTACCTTGGAGGTAAACACTGCCGACGTTATTCAATCGCTGGCCAACAAAAGCACAGACCCATCGTTTTTAAAAGCGCTTGAAATAGCTAAAAGCAAACAAGTAGGTTCTGATAAGGACTTTGTTACCCTGTTTGACGAGGCTGTTAAAGAACTTAACAAAGGCGACAAATGGTTAGCATCACCATCAATTTTTGGTAGCACCAAAAATGCGGCTAAAATTAACCCATACACGTCTACCAATGCTGATGTTATTGCGTTTTTGAAAATACAGGCTACTGATGCTATTGACCAAACCTTTCGTGTACTACGTACCCGTATTGACAAGTTTGGTGTAACATCGCCTAACATTCAAAAAATTGGCAACAGCGGCCGTATTTTAGTTGAACTACCCGGCGTAAAAGATAAAGCCCGTGTACGTAAACTAATGCAAACCACTGCCAACCTTGAGTTTTGGGAAACGTATGACAACAAAGATATTTACCCTGTATTGCAAAGGGCCGATGTCGTTGTTAAAGGGTTAGAAGGCAATGTAACCGTTGATACTACAGCGGCTGATACTACAAAACCTGCCGCCCCGGTAGCTACTGCTGCTGCTGCTGCCCCAAAAAATAACGATAGCATTGCTAAAGCTAAAGCTGCTGATTCTGTAGCTTCGGCTGCGCCTGATAGCGCCAACTTAGCTGCTGCCGACAGCCTTTCTGAAGCTGAGCAACGTGCTAAACTATATAAAGACTACCCTTTATCGGGCCGCATTACGCCTAATATTTACACCGCCGAAGGCAGCAAACAGCAACAATTTGCAAACGGTTCATGCTTTGGCTATGCCTCAGTTAGCGATACTGCCTTTATTAATAAATACCTTGCTAAGCCTGAAATTAAATCGTTTTTCCCCGTTAATGCCCGTTTTTATTGGGATGCTAAAGCACAAACCGGCGACAAAGGTGCATTTATAGGTATACATACTATTAAAGTAACCAATAGCGATGGTAGCCCTGCCCTATCGGGCGATGTGGTAACCGAAGCCAGCCAGGAATTTGACCAAACCACCGGCGCTAACGTTGTTAGCATGAACATGAGCCCTGAGGGCGCTGTTAGCTGGGGCCGTATTACCCGCAACAACAAAGACAAATCAGTAGCGGTAATATTAGATGGTGTTGTATACTCATCACCACTTATTAATGAGCCTATTACCAATGGCCGTTCACAAATTAGCGGCAACTTTAAGCTAGAAGAGGCGCAAGACTTAGCCAACGTACTTAAGGCCGGTAAAATGCCCGCCCGCGCACGTATTGTGCAAGACGTTGTTGTTGGCCCATCGTTAGGCCAGGAAGCTATTAACAGCGGTTTCTTATCGTTTATGATAGCCTTGGCGCTTATCCTGTTGTTTATGGGCTTTTACTATAACAACTCAGGCTGGGTGGCCGATATTGCCCTGTTTGTCAACTTATTCTTCATTATGGGTATCCTTACCTCGCTGGGTGCAGTACTTACACTGCCCGGTATAGCAGGTTTGGTACTTACGGTAGGTTTATCGGTTGATGCGAACGTACTTATTTATGAGCGTATCCGCGAGGAGCTGCGCCATGGCAAAGGGGTACGCTTAGCCATATCCGATGGTTTTAAGGCGGCCTATTCGTCCATTATTGACTCGCAAATGACCACCATTATTGCCGGTATAGTACTTTATATATATGGTGTAGGCCCAATTAAAGGCTTTGCTACCACACTGGTTATTGGTATCCTTTCGTCGTTATTTGCTTCTATCTTTATCTCGCGTTTGGTGTTTGAAACCATGCTAAGGAAAAACTGGAACATTAAGTTCTCTCGCCCTATTACAGAAAATGTATTCCGCAATATTCACTGGAACTGGATTGGAAAACGCAAAGCATTTTATGCTTTCTCAATTGTTATAACCGTTGCGGGTATTATTTCATTAGCCACCCGCGGCCTAAATTATGGTGTAGATTTTACCGGTGGCCACTCTTACGTTGTTCGTTTTGACAATGAAGTAAGCACCGTAAAAATTGCTGATGATTTGGCTACCCCATTTGGAAGCTCTCCCGAGGTTAAAACCTTTGGCTCATCAAACCAGGTAAAAATTACTACCAAATACAAAATAGAAGACCAAAGCGAGAATGCTACTACCGAGGTAGAAAAAGCGCTTACCGATGGTTTAACAAAAGCAAACCCGGGCAACAAATTTGAAATTATGAGTAGCGATAAAGTTGACGCTACCGTTGCCGATGATATTAAGCGTACATCAGTACTGGCCTTTATTTTGGCGGTTTTGGGTATCTTCTTATACATTGTGTTCCGTTTCCGCAGTTGGGAATATGGCTTAGGTGCTGTTGTAGCCCTTGCCCACGACTCGTTCTTTGTACTATCATGCTTCTCTATCTTCTACGGTATATTGCCGTTTAACTTAGAAATTGACCAGGCATTTATTGCTGCAGTACTTACCGTTATGGGTTACTCTATTAACGATACCGTGGTGGTATTTGACCGTATCCGCGAGTTTCGTACCGACCATAAAAGCCAAGAGATTGGTTCTGTTATTAACGATGCGTTAAACTCAACCCTTAGCCGTACCGTTCTTACCTCATTAACCATCTTCTTAGTATTATTAGCCATCTTCATTTTTGGTGGCGAGGTAATACGCGGTTTCTCTTTCGCCCTGTTAATGGGTATCGTTATCGGTACGTATTCATCACTTTGCGTAGCTACACCTATTGTGGTTGATTTACGCCGCCGTAAAGACAAAAAAGGCGAAGTGAAAAAAGTAGCTGTAACAGGTGCTAAATAAAGCATACAACTAATTTATATATTCAAAAACCCCTGCCCAACGGCGGGGATTTTTGTTTTGGGGTGATATAGAAAATATGGTAACTCTTTCCCCTGCCTTCAAAACCCTCCCGCGACACAAGCGGCTGTTTGGTTCTAAAGCAACTTTACAACGGTCGCACCCCTCCCTTAATACTAAGGGAGGAGCTGGGGGAGGGCTTAAGCAGGAGGGGGGGGTAAAAGTCTTCTATTCCTCTCCTCGCTTCTCTCTCCCCTAAATAGTTTTTTATGAACTTTTCTCGCCTATCTTTGTCTTACACTATAGTTATGCTTTTAAATACACTCTTATTCCTCAATTTAGGCGGCGGCGAAGTAGTAATGATACTAATGGTTGTATTGCTATTGTTTGGCGCCAACAAAATACCCGAACTGGCCCGCGGGTTAGGCAAAGGCATGCGCGAATTTAAAGACGCTACAAACGGCATACAGCGCGAGATACAAGAGGGCGTGCGCAAGGTGCAGGACGAAACGGCTAAAATTCAAAATGAGTCGGCAAAACTGAGTGGCGACATCCTTAACGATACCGATAAGAAAGAAAACTAGCCCTTTCTCAATTTATTTTCGTTCTATTCCCCCATATTTTGTTTGGTATCTTATTTTTGCCTTTATTTGTTATTGAAAATATTTTTTTACTTTAGCACTCTTAGAATATAAAAGACCTAATCATACCTATGAATATGCGCAATACTTTTACCTCGCTTATTTTATTGGCCCTTACAGTGTTAGTTGCCTGTGGACCCGGCAAAGACCTGCAAAAAGCAAACGAAGCATATACCAATGCTGAGTTTACTGAGGCTGTAGAACTGTACAAAAGCGCCCTGTCTAAAAAAGTGCCTAAGGACCAAAAGGCTGAAATTAACTTTAAAGTGGCTGAGGCTTACCGCCGTAACCACGACTACAAAAACGCCGAGGTATGGTACAAAAAAGCCATTAAGCTTAAGTACGAAGAGCCCGTTGCTACCCTTTACCTTGCTGACATGATGAAAGCACAGGAGAAGTATGACGAGGCTACCGTAGAATATAACAACTACGTAAAATTAGCCCCTTCTGACCCTCGCGGTGCACAAGGCGTTGAATCGTGCAAACTGGCCCAGAAATGGAAAGACACCCCAACCAAATATTCGGTTGAGAACGTTGCCGGCTTAAACACCAAATACAATGACTGGGGCGTAGCTTTTACCAAAAAGAACTTTAAAGAAATTGCATTCACCTCTTCTCGCGAAGGTACCACCGGCAACGGCGTTGACGGTTGGTTAGGCCAAAGCTTTGAAGACGTGTTTGAAGCTAAGCAAGATAAAAATGGCAAATGGAGCACACCCGGCCCATTGGCACAGCCTTTCAACTCTAAAATGAATGAAGGTGCGCCAGCCGGTAACAACAAATACAACTTGTTGTACTTTACCCGTTGCGGCGAGAAAAAAGATAAAACCCAAGGTTGCCAAGTTTACTTAAGCAAGAAAAAAGGCGCTACCGCCTGGGATGAGCCAACACAAATTGTATTGTCGGCTGATAGCTTTTCTTGTGGCGACCCTGCCCTTTCTCCAACTGAAGATACCTTGTTCTTCGCTTCGGATATGCCGGGCGGCCAAGGTGGCAGCGACCTTTGGTATGTTACCTTTGACAAAAAGAAAAAAGAATGGGGTTCTCCTGTTAACTTAGGTAGCACCATT
>JANOCJ010000174.1:0-11067 GCA_031412115.1 Flavobacteriales bacterium | reverse complement strand
CAAACCATTATCTACAAAAATGCAAAACAGGTTGTCGCCAATGGCACGGTCAAGCAACGCAGCCGCTACTGAACTGTCTACACCGCCCGATAAACCAAGCACTACACGGTCGTTGCCCAGTTTTTGTTTCAGCTCTTCAACCGTAGTATCAATAAACGATGCCGGGGTGAATGATTGGGTGCAACCGCACACATCAACCACAAAGTTTTTTAATAGTGTAAGGCCATCGCTGCTATGCGTAACCTCCGGGTGAAATTGGATAGCGTATACGGGCTTATCATTCAGCTTATAAGCCGCTACAGGTATAGTATCTGTTGTGGCTACAAGGGTAGCATTTTCGGGCAATTTGGTAATGGTATCGCCATGGCTCATCCATACTTGGCTGCCATTAAAAATATTTTTAGTCAGTGCATTATCGTTACTAACAGTAGCCAAGTTGGCACGGCCATATTCGCGCACTTTTGATGCTGATACCTCTCCACCCAGCTGCTGGGCAATAAGCTGCGCACCATAGCATACACCCAATACAGGGGCTTTGCTGAATAACAATTCTAAATCAACATTAGGGGCATTTTCTTCGCGCACCGAATGGGGGCTACCCGATAGGATAATACCTTTGGTAACTTCAGTTATTTCGGGGTAGTTGTTGTAAGGGTATATCTCGCAGAAAACGTTTAGTTCGCGCAGGCGGCGGGCTATAAGTTGGGTATACTGCGAGCCGAAATCGAGTATTAAAATCTGTTCTGAAATTTGCATGGGCAAAGATAGCAGTTGGCAGTTGACAGTTGGCAGTTGTCAGTAAAAAAGGAAAAGTAATCATGCCGGCAACTGAGAACTAGCAACCTGCAACTAACCTACTTTCCTTCAGCATTAAGCTTTTCGCAAATAAGGCATAGCTTTTTGCCGCCGGTGCCAAAGCTTATGCCGCGGTTTATTTTAGCCCTTTCGGGGCACTCGCTGTTGTTGTGGTAAACCGGTTGCTTGGCAGTGTAAATAGCTAATACTTCGGGCATTAGATTATTAAAATAGGTACATAGTAAATGTACTATAATAACAGAGGCAAATGCATTGATTTAAGTTAAGATAATGGTAAGAAATTAATACTGCCCAGTGTTAAGCTGTCACTCAACCAATAGCTTTTGGGTTATTATCCGTTTGTTATTGATTAGCCGCATAAAATACATGCCGGGTGCGGCGGGTGCAATAATGCTGTTATCATTTACAGTTTGTTGTAATACCATTTTACCTTGCACATCAAAAAGCTGAATAACAGTGTTTTTATCTATTAAACTTAGGTTGATGTTGCCTCCTGCTAAAACGGGATTTGGGTAAAAAACAACCTCATTAATATTGTTTTCATCAACCGCATTTACAGCCGAAAGCCCAAAGCGTTCAATATGGGCACCATATGTTCCTTTACCAGTAATTAATATTTTTCCATCTGACTGTCTTGTCGATGCATATGATGTTCCAAAAAATGGACCATCCCCAATTGCAGACTGATTGCTTTCAATATAGCCATTTGCTCCAAATGAATTGTCTATGCTACCGTTACTATTTAGGCGGTATAGGCAAAAATTTAAAGAATCGGTAGTCTTATGGTTTCCTGCAATAATTAACTTCCCATTAGATTCAATATAAGTACCTGCAAAATTTGAATACAATGTGTTTTGGAAAAAACCATTTGTTCCAAAGGTGCTGTCAATATCGCCATTAGGTTTAAATTTATATATCAACGCATTTTCAGACCCACCGGTAAAATCTATAGTGCCTGATGCAAATAGCGACCCATCGTTTGCCAAAGCGGCACCATGTAAATACGCCACATTGTTATTATTTACAATCCAACTGTTGTTGTAGGTGTTGTCTAAAAGGCCTGTGGGTAGTATTTTACAGGTATGTATATATGGTAAGCCAGCCATATGGTTATTACCACCGCCAACAGCAATAATGTTATTGTTCCCATCTTCAAATAAGTATTTAAAATAGCTTTGTCCAAAACCAAAACCGGTAGAATCGGCAATGCCATTATTGCCAAAAACAGTATCAATATTGCCATTAGGCAACAATCTTACTATACCAATGCCTGTAGTGTTTTCGCCTCCGCAAATAATATTGCCGTTGCTTAGTTCTTTAATACATAATCCAATACTTATAGTAGGAGGAAGAATAGCAACACCACTTATGCCAAATGTTGTATCTAATGTGCCGTCAGTGTTTAATCTGCCTGCAAAAGCTGTGCTTGAGCAAGAACCCGCAACTAAAATTTTACCATCTTGTTGTAGTGACAATCCCCGGCTTGAACTCCCATAGCTTAATACTGTATTTGGAAAAAGTATAGTATCAATATCAATGGTAGAATACCCATTAAAGCCAAAACCTGTATCAATACTTCCGTCTGCATTTAACCTGCAAACAGATATGTTATATTTATTATCAATATATCCACCATTTACAACGGGAAGGCTATCGGCAGCGTCTACAACCAATATTTTCCCATCAGCTTGAACAGCTATGCCAAAGCCCGGAAATAACTCAGGAATATTCACCTCGCCATTGTTGCCAAAAGTTGGGTCGAGTGGGTTTACCTGTGCTGAAAGTTGCAATACAAGTAGTATTGATAGTAATGAGGCAAACTGTTTCATGGTAAATGTTTTGTACAAATTACCAGATAAAAATACACCCATGCAAAAACATAATTTCCTATTTATCGGAAAGAAAAAACTGCGAACCGCGAACTGCCAACTAATACTGCCCTGTGCCTAGCATTACCAAGGTGCAAGCCTCAATAGGCTCGATGCCATTTTTGCGGGCCATATCTTCCAGCTTGGGGTTTTCCGTTCCGGGATTGAATATAATGCGGCGCGGTTTTAGGCTTATGATATAATCTAAATACTGCTCCTGGTTTTTGGGGTTTAGGTAAAGGGTAACGGTATCAATATCATCAAACGCAGGTGTGCCGGTTTGTATGGCAACTCCATCTACATTACCTTCTTGTATCCCAATGGCCTTAACGGGCTGGTTATACCTTAACAAACGTTTAAGGGCAATATTACCGTAGCGGTCAGTCTTTTCTGTAGCGCCTAATACCAATGTGGTTTTCATAATAGCTAAAATAATACTTATATGGAACAATGGGTTGCAGAAAAGGTTGTGTGCGGTGTTAATGGCCTATAATATACCAAGCTGTACCGTCTGACTGTATCATAGTAGCATCATACTGGTTATTCATGGTAAAAGAGATAGCACCATCAATTAATTCACTAACAGAAGGGTCAATACTTACACTATTGGTACCTGATGCCGATATTTTTTTGATGACATAAATGCGCCCCTTGCAGCCTGCCGCTGCCGGCAAAGCTATAGTAATTGCACCCGATGTATTGTTGCACAATATGGTATAGTCGCTTACCGAGGCTGTATAATTAGCTGTTTTAGTTGTTATGCCTACCGATATAGAACCTGCCAATTGCAACGTTGAGTTTGGCGATTGGCCTGCCCCCACACTTAAACGGTAGTTAATAGCATCAAAATAAAAGTTATTGTTGCTTTGAGCCACATCGCCCGAAGAATTCATAAACAAAACTGCGCCTTGCGGCATCATTTTTAGGCGTAACCCCGATGTTCCACCTGTACCTGAGTTAACCTCTAGAAAGTTGCCGGGGCTTGGTGTACCAATGCCTACAAACGTTCCTAAACTGCCTAATACAATGGCATTGCTTGTGTTTACTTTTGCATTGTACCCAATAGCGGTAGCATTGGTAAGTGCAGCCGAATTGGCATCGGCGCCATTGCCTATAAAGGTGTTGTTGCTGCCGGTAGTAATTGTTGTACCCGAAGTATTGCCTATAGCCGTATTATAAGAACCTGTTGTTAACCCTCCCATTACACCATAGCCCATGGCTACGTTGTTTGATGCTGATGTAGCGGATGTCATAATAAATGAACCTACGCATGCATTGCTATTGCCTATGGATACAAACTGCAAGCAGCCATTGCCTATTGCTGTGTTGTTTATACCGGTAGTATTGGCTTGCAAAGCAGCCGACCCAAAGGCGGAATTGCCATTGCCTGTAGTGTTTCCACCTAAAGCCGAATAGCCCATACTGGTATTGCCGGTACCGGTTATATTATTTTGTAAAGCGTATGCCCCAAAAGCAGAGTTTGAACTGGCTGTTGTTGTATTGTATAAAGCTGCTGCGCCAAAAGCGGTATTGCCCAATGCCGTAGTATTGTTGCGCAATGCACCTGTGCCATGCGCCGTATTGTTACTGCCTGTTGTGTTAGATGCTAATGCACCCATGCCTGTTGCGCTATTATTACCACCTGTTGTATTAGCAACTAAAGCAGTGCTACCTATACCGGTGTTTGAGTTGCCTGTGGTATTAACATAACCCGCCTGGTAGCCTATAAAACTATTGTTTGTGCCGGTGGGCAAAGCGTTAGCCGATTGGTACCCAAACGATGTATTATTGGTTGTTAAATCAATTTGCCCTGAACGTTGATTGTTAGCTTTAAACACCAGCGATGTATTATCAACAGTACCAATAAAATTGAGAGATGCACTTGTGCCGCTATTGCCTGTAAGCAACCAGCTGGTACTACTTACCCCGCTACTTGTTGTTAAGTATTGCCACACGGGTATTGATGATGTGCTAGTATTATAATAAAAGCCCTCTACCCCATCGGTTTGGTAAACCATTAAGCCCTGCGCAGCGCCGCCGTGTAATTGGCCTGATGCATTTAACAACCCACCACTAGTTGAATTAACTGTACGTTGTGCTAATACTAAACGGGGTATTAATAAGCCCCTACCAATTGTGCCCGACGATTTCACATCAAGCATAGCATTTACATTTGGTGCCGACCCATCCACATTAATGCCTACTATTTGGGCATTGGTATTAATAATTAATAGCATTAAAAATGAGGTACATATTAGTTTGAAAATTTTATTCATAACCTTTAGTTAGAGAGTTGTATATTATGATGTAAAACTATCAGTCATTTTACTGGCAATGGTGTTTACCACTTTGCATGTACTACTGTTGTAAGGTTTTACGTGTTTAACAACATAATAAAAACATGCTATTATATATTAACACTTTAAGCATAAAACTATTAAAACACATCCTATATGATAATGCATGCTTTATGATAGCAAAGCCTAATGAAGAAATACTGTAAAGCAAAAATTTAAGCAAATAGCAAAATAGAAAAGCTACTGGATAAAGGAATACCCACGTTTTAGATTGAAAAGAAAAAATATGATGTATATTATTTAGCAACTTCAATTAAGGGAAATAAAAAAAGTCCTGATGAATATCATCAGGACTTTTTTTCAATACTAAATATTCTTACTCCTTACTTTTTAGCTTTATCTTTTTTAGGCTTGGTTTTCAAAGCCAGTTTAACAGCTTCGTAAGCGTTTACAATACCACCTGTGTTGCAAAGGCTGCTAAAGCCGGTTTGGTCGGGGGCTACATCGCGGCCACCGGTACCGGGTTTGTTAACTTTGCGTTTGCCTTGTTTTTTAACGCTTTTTAAGATGATTTCTTTAATCTGCGCAGGGCTAAGTTCAGGAAAGTATGACATTAACAATGCCGCTACACCTGCAGTAGCCGGAGATGCCATTGAAGTACCGCTGTTTGATTTGTATTTGCTATCGGGTATTGAAGAGTAAATATCAACACCGGGAGAAAACACATCAACCGATTTTTTGCCATAGTTAGAGAAGCTTGCAACACCTTCGGCATCGGTTTGCCAGCCTGATGCACCTACAACAATCCAGTTGGCAGCTTGGCCACCACCTTCATATTGACGGTCAGGAAAATTGCTGCTTTCAGGAGCATCAAGGTTCATGCTTTCGTTGCCTGCAGCTTGAATTAATAAAACACCTTTGCTTTGGGCATATTTAACAGCCTCGTCAACAACTTTTTTCTCGCCGGGGTAGTATTTACCAAAGCTCATGTTAATCACTTTAGCGCCATTATCGGCAGCGTAACGTATGCCGTTCGCTACGTCTTTATCGCGCTCATCGCCGTTAGGCACAACACGTACAGCCATAATGCGCACGTTGTTTGCCACACCTTTAATACCTATGTTGTTGGTACGTATAGCACCAATAATACCGGCTACGTGTGTACCATGGCTGGCATCTGCACCGCGTACATCGTTGTTTCCGTAGTAACGCTCGCTGCTATCTTCATAGTTATCACCAACAATAGGGCGTGGGTCAAAGTCCATGTTTAATGAGTATTCAACCATATCGCTAAAATATTCGTTGTACTCATTTAATGTTTCAATAAACTCTTTATCATCTTTAGAGCCTAACAAAGGCAAAAAGCGAATAGTGCCTAATGCTTTTTTAACATCTTTTTTGTCAGATTTTAAGCCGGCAACATTGTCTGGCGTTAGTGTTTCTAAACCAAACTCTTTTTTAATTAGTTCAACGTCTGCCGGGGCATCTTCTGCAAGGGCTTTAAAGAATGAGTATTGGCCAAGGGCCTCATTGCGTTTTTCTTCGTACTCTTTTTTAGCACTCAAATATATTACGTACATGGCTTTATCGGCCGGGGCTATTTCGCTTGCGCTTTTGCCATCAAATTTGGGCTTAAACTTTTTAATCAAACGCACCATTTCGTAGGTGTCTTGGTTAACGTTTTTGCCGTCTTTGCCGCCAATAAAGTTCCAGCCGTGTACATCGTCTATATAGCCGTTTTTATCGTCGTCAATGCCATTGCCGGCAATTTCGCCGGGGTTGGTCCACATAATTTCTTTCAGGTCTTCGTGCTCAGGGTCAACACCCGAGTCAATAACCGCTACAACCACCGTTACCGATGTTTTGTCGGCCAAAAGTTCTTTATATGCGCGCTCGGTACTCATGCCCGGTACGCCATCTTGTTCAGGGTCAAGGTTAAACCAGTTATCAGGGGCTTTAGCCTCCACTGCTGTTTGCGCCGATGCCGGTGTGGCAGCCGTTTGGGCATTCAGGCTCATGCTTGTAGCAGCTATAAAAAAGGCTGCCGAAATTAAAATCTTACGCATAGTTTATTTACGTTTTGTATTAAGGGTTCGAAATTACAAAAATCTTTGGTTTAGGGGTTATTTCTGTTTAAGACAATAATGGGTTGTGAATAGTTACCTAAATATTATGCCAAATACCTCATCCTAAATCCTTCTTCTAAAGGAGAAGGACTTTAAAAGCTCCCCCTCTCCCTTTAGCCCGCCCGGATAAATGGTTATCCATTCGGACGGAGAGAGGGGACGGGTGAGGTAAATCATTTACTTTTGCACTAATGCCATTTATCAAGCATATCGACCAAATGGGACGCGAAGTTACCCTTCCATCCTACCCGCAGCGCATAATATCACTGGTACCGTCGCAAACGGAACTGTTGTATGATTTGGGCTTGGGCGACAAAGTGGTTGGTATTACCAAATTCTGCATATACCCCGATGAATGGTTTAAAAGCAAACCCCGCGTTGGCGGTACAAAGGAGCTAAAGCACGACATTATTAAAAACCTTAAACCCGATTTAATTATTGGTAATAAGGAAGAGAATAGGCAGGAAGATATTGAAGCGCTGATGCAGCATTACCCTGTATGGATGAGTGACATAACAACGCTGGAAGATGCCGCCGAAATGGTCTTAGGTATTGGCGAAATAACTAATACTAAGCCTGCGGCAAAAGATATTGTGTCGCAATTAAAAACAGGTTTTAGTACGATTGCGCCAATGGATGAGAAACCTACGGTACTATACCTTATTTGGAAGCCCTACATGGCTGCAGGGACTGATACCTTTATTAACACAATGCTGGGATTGTTGGGATTTAAAAATATAATTGACAAACCACGCTACCCAAAAATAACCCCCGAACAACTATTCCAGTTAAAGCCCAATTATATTTTTCTTTCTTCAGAGCCTTATCCTTTTAAAGAGAAGCACATAGCCGATTTGCAAGCCCTAAGTCCGCAAAGCAAAATTCTGTTGGTTGATGGGGAAATGTTCTCGTGGTATGGCAGCCGGTTGATAAAAGCGATAGAGTATTTTAAAGTGATGCGTGACGAGTGGCGTGTGGCGAACAAATAAAAACTATCCTCTCCGTTCTGGGCTCTCGGCTCTCGGCTTAACAGGAATAAACTGCGCATACCTTTTAATAGCAGCAAAACCCAGCCATCCCCACAAAGCGCCGTAAATAGCGCCCACTAAAATATCGCTTGGGTAGTGCAAGCCCATATATACGCGGCTTAGTGAGTGCAGGGCCGCAAAAACAAATATCCACCTCATGCCTTTTAGCCTACGTCTAAGCAGCAAAAAGCAAAACGTACACATACAAAAGCTATTGGCTGCGTGGCTTGAGAAAAAGCCATACGTGCCCCCTTCTTCGCCCATTACGGTTTGTATTTTATCAGCAATCACTTCGTTATGGGTGGGGCGTTCGCGCTTGGTTAGTTTTTTACAAATACCACTGGTTTGGTCGGTAATGGCAAACAACGCTGCGGCCATAACTATAGGTATAGCAGCCTTGCGGCCAAACTTTTTGTAAATAAGGTATGCCAGCGATAGATAGAATATAGCCGCCAGGTATTTGCCGCTAATCTCCCACATAAGCCAATCAAGCAAGGGCGGGTGCCAGCTGTTAATGGCAAATAGTATTGCCCTGTCTATACCTGTAAGCCATTCAATCATTGGGGGTAAAGATAGGTAGCGGAGAGCCAAGAGCCGAGAGGGAAATGTATTTAAATTTTACTTTTCATTCTGCTCTCCCCTTTTGGCTCTCAACTCTCCGCTTAAAAAGAATCCCCGGCAAGTAATTGCCGGGGATTCTTTTTAAATAAAATTTTACTCTTCGGCTTTTTTAGCGGCGGCCTTTTTAGGCGCTGCTTTCTTTTTTTCGGCCGGGGCTTCTGCCTCTGCTGCAGCCTTAGGCTTTGGGCCTGCTTTTACTTTAGCCTCTTTGGCTTCTGTTATTGCGGCTATACCCGGGCCTTCTTTGCGCTTGCGGGTTTTACCATACGATCCCATGGATATTTTACCACGTCGTGATTTTTTGTCACCTTTTCCCATAGATTTTTGATACGATTAAAGTTGGACATTTAGGTTCGGGCATAGTTACCCGAACACAACAAATCTAAAATTTTATATTTACAATACGTTATCAATAAAATATTTTTCTAATAAATATGACTTTGCCACACTCTTTTTGGCCCATTGCAGCAAAACATCGGTTTTTTCGTCCTCGGTAAGCTCCCAGTTTATGCCCTCGCGGCGTATTTTCTCTGTAAAATACTGAATAAACAGTGCGGCAGTAACTGATATATTAAAGCTTTCAGTAAAGCCATACAGCGGAATAGCCACATAATCATCGGCATTATCCATAGCATATTTGCTAAGCCCTTTCAACTCTGTACCAAATACTAAGGCCGTTTTTTCCTGCAGCGGCAAATCGTACATAGTATAGCCCCGCGCGTGGGGCGACGTGGCCACTATTTTATACCCCTGCTCTCGCAAGGCATTAAAGCAGGTAGCGGTATTATTCTCGGCATTGCGGTATTTATGCAGGGTAAGCCATTTGGTGGCGCCCATTACCACATCGGGGTTTACATCAAAGGTGTATTTATCTTCTATTGCATGCACATCCTGCACACCAAAACACTCGGCCGTGCGTAGCACTGCACTGGCATTTTGCGACTGGTAAATATCCTCCAACACCACCGTAAAATGGCGCGTGCGGGCTCCTATAACCTTATCAAATTTTTCCTTTTTATTATCGCTGATGTAGCCTCTTAAAAACTCATACAGCCGTTGCCGGGTTGCTATGTCCATTGGGCGGCAAATATAGTGGATAGTGTTTAGTGGCTGGTAGGTAGTTAAAACTAATCACAATCCACTGCCCACTATACACTACTAATGAGAGAAGGGTCGTTTCTTAATCATGCCGCCTTTGGTATCTTTTATACTGTTGGTTATAACAAAGGCCTGTGGGTCTATCTTTTCTATTTCGCTATTTAGGCGGGCTGTTTCTAAGCGGGTTATTACGGTGTAAATAATTTCAATATCCAGCCTGTCGTGACCTTTTTTACCATAACCGCCTTTGCCTTGGTACACAGTTACCCCACGGCCCAGCTTCTCTATAATCATGCTGCGTATTTCATCGTGCTTGTGCGATATGATGGTAACGCCCGTGTACTCTTCAATACCTTCAATAATAAGCGTTACGGTTTTAGTGGCCGCCATATAGGTTAGAATAGAATACAGCGCCGCCTCTAACGACAATAAATACGCCGCTACTGAAAATATGCCGATATTAAATATCAGAATAATATCGCCAATGGTAAGGCCCAGGCGCTTGCTTAGATAAATTGCGGTTACCTCGGTGCCATCCAACACCGCGCCACTACGCATAGCTAACCCTATGCCTGCCCCTAAAAAAAAGCCGCCAAACACGGCTACCAACAACTTATCTTCGGTAATAATGGGAAAATCGACCAAGGCTACCGCAATAGCCAAACCCGTGATAGCTAATATGCTTTTTATAAAGAATTTGCGACCTATTTGCCAATAGCCTAATAATACAAAAGGTATATTTATTACGATAAGCAAAATAGATAGCGAAATGCCTGTTTTTTCTTCAATCAACAGCGATATGCCAGTTACTCCCCCATCAATAAAATGGCTGGGCAGCAAAAAACTTTTTAGCCCAAAACTAGCCGATGCAATGGCTAATGCTATTAAAATTAAATCAACTGTAAATTGGCGTACCTCCCTGCGGCGGTTGTATGCCTTTTTGCTATTGCCGTAGCCCTGTGTTTTTGTTTTGGTATTCTGCATCGTTCACAATATAATCAATCCTGCATTCTTATTGTTTGGGCAAAAGAAAATAAGGTTGGTTATTTTGCAACAATAACAAACTCTGTTCTACGGTTTTTAGCCCTGTTGGCCTCTGAAGTGTTGGGAGATAAGGGCTTGGTTTCGCCAAAGCCTTTGTATGAAATACGCTCAGCCGGAACACCAATGCTGATTAAAAAATCATACACAGCCTTAGCGCGGTTGTCTGACA
>JANOCJ010000173.1:0-7241 GCA_031412115.1 Flavobacteriales bacterium | reverse complement strand
CGTTTTTTCAGTTGAGTGCAATCAATTCGGGTGTAAAAGATATACGCGAGATTATTGATAAAGCCGCCAATGAGCAAGGCGCTATTTTATTTATTGATGAGATACACCGCTTTAGCAAATCGCAGCAAGATTCGTTATTGGGGGCGGTTGAAAAAGGCATTGTTACGCTGATAGGCGCTACTACCGAGAATCCTTCGTTTGAGGTGATTTCGGCCCTTTTATCGCGTTGCACAGTCTATACCTTAAAACCGTTAACGGAAGAAGAATTGGTAGGACTGATTAACACTGCCGTAACTACCGACGAGGTGCTGAAACAACGCAACGTTACCGTTAAAGAAACCGAAGCATTGCTTCGCATATCAGGTGGCGATGCACGTAAATTACTGAATGCTTTAGAGTTGGTGATAAACTCTGTGCCTGCCGGCGATGTTGTTATTGCCAATGATATGGTGCTGGAAGCCATTCAGCAAAACATGGCCTTGTATGATAAAGGCGGTGAGCAGCATTACGATATTATTTCGGCCTTTATAAAATCTGTCCGCGGCAGCGACCCTAACGCTGCTGTATACTGGCTGGCGCGTATGATTGAAGGTGGCGAAGACCCTAAATTTATTGCCCGCCGCTTGGTTATTTTAGCGTCGGAAGATATTGGCAATGCCAACCCTACCGCTATTGTTATGGCCAATGCCTGCTTTGATGCGGTAAATAAAATTGGTTGGCCCGAGGGACGGATTATCCTATCGCAATGCACTACCTATCTGGCCTCGTCGGCTAAGAGTAATGCAGCCTACGAAGCCATTGGCAACGCTATGGATTTGGTGCGCCGTACAGGTGATTTGCCTGTGCCGTTGCACTTGCGCAATGCACCAACCAAGCTGATGAAAAACATGGACTATGGCAAAGATTATAAGTACGCCCATGGCTATGACAATAACTTTGTAGAACAGGAATTTTTGCCTGATAAAGTAAGCGGCACAACGCTATACAACCCGGGCCCTAATGCCCGCGAGAATGAGTTGAGGGAGTTTTTAAAACGTAGGTGGGGTAAGAAATATGGGTATTAACCAATTGAAAATTGGTCAGCATCACTCAAAAACGCATACGCCCTTCTAAACACCTCCATATCGTGGCGGTTTAACTCAACCGTTTCTACGCTTTCTTTGCCGCTTTCGGTAGCTGAAAGTTTGTCGGCTTTAAAGTCATACACCACCGTATCGCCACTATGGTAAATGCCATTGCCATCATCGCCAATACGGTTTACACCTACAACGTAGCTTTGATTTTCAATAGCACGGGCGGGCAGCAAGGCTTTCCAAGCATAAGCACGGCGTTCGGGCCAGTTAGCAACGTATAGCAATACATCGTAATCAAAACCTGTTTCGGTTTTGCGGTTGCGGCTCCATACCGGAAAGCGTAAATCATAACACACTAGCGGACAGATTTTCCAACCCTTATATTCAAAAATTAATTTGTCGATTCCTGCGGTATAATGCTTGTCTTCATTAGCCAAACTAAATAGGTGGCGCTTGTCGTATTTCTGTAAACAACCATCGGGGAAAGCAACATACAAGCGGTTATAGTATTTGCCTTCGTCCTCGGTTATCATGCTGCCTAATACCGCTGCATTTTTGGCAGATGAAATTTGCAACATCCAATCGGTAGCTTTTTTGCCGGATAGTTTACCTAAACGTTCAGCATCCATGCTAAATCCGGTGGTAAACATTTCGGGTAGCACAATAATATCGGTATCAGCAACAGTATTAATCAGCCCTTGAAAATGCGCCAGGTTTGCATCTACATCCTCCCAAACCAAAGTGGTTTGTATGGTGGTGATTTTTAGATTTTCGGTTGCCATATTATACAAATTTGCTTAGTTTTTCAGCAGCCCTTTCCAGCGTTTCATCACCTTTGGCAAAGCAAAAGCGCAGCACTTTATTATCCTGCGGCTTGTGGTAAAAAACCGAAATAGGTATAGCTGCCACGCCAAATTCTTTGGTTAGGCGGATAGCTAAATCAGTGTCTTTTTCATCCGTAATAGCAGAGTAATCTAACAACTGAAAGTATGTGCCTTTGCTGGCTTTTTGCTTGAATTTAGTCTCTTTAAACAGCTTGTTAAACGTATCGCGTTTCTGCTTGTAAAAATCAGACAAACCCAAGTAAGTATCCTTATCTAAAATATATTCAGCCAATGCAAATTGCATAGGCGTGTTTACTGAGAATACATTGTACTGGTGCGCCTTGCGGAACTCATTCATCAAATTGGCAGGGGCAAGGCAGTAGCCAATTTTCCAGCCCGTTGCGTGTATTGTCTTCCCGAAAGATGAAACAATAAAACTACGCTCGGCTAGCTTAGGGTAACGTGCTACGCTTTGGTGTTCCAACCCATCAAAAATAATATGTTCGTACACCTCATCACTCAAAATAACAATGTCGGTATTGCGGGTTAATTTTTCCAGCTTCTCCATATCAGCCGCGCCTAAAACGCTGCCGGTAGGGTTGTGCGGGGTATTGATGATAATCATCCGCGTGTTGCGGTTGACTAGCTTTTTAACGTTATCCCAGTTAATAGTAAAATCAGGATAGCTTAATTGCACATATACCGGGCGGCCACCGCAAAGCTCTACCGCAGGGGCATAGCTGTCGTATGCCGGTTCAATAATAATAACTTCGTCGCCCTCCTTTACCCATGCAGATATAGCTGTAAACAACGCCTGTGTGCCTCCGGCGGTAATGGTAATCTCACTCTCGGGGTTGTATTGGGCAGAGTATAAATTCTCCACTTTTTGTGCAATAGCCTCGCGTAGCGCCATAACACCGGGCATTGGCGCGTATTGGTTATTCCCTTTGCGCATGTGCTCATCTACCAACGAAATTAGCTTGGGAGATACCCCAAAATCGGGAAAACCCTGCGACAGGTTAACGGCATTATGCTCGGTAGCCAAACGGCTCATTACCGTAAAAATAGTAGTGCTTACTTTGGGCAGCTTACTTTGTATCGCATTAGGGTATACGGGCATCTATATGGAGATATAAAGGGTTGCTAAAATAATTGTTTTAAGGAAAGGTTAACCGATGGTTAAAAACTATTTCTTACTCTCGAAATAATCAAGCAACAGCTTGGTTTTGGCAGGGCCAATAAACTTTTCAATCTCTTCCTTTGGCGTTTCTTTCAGGCGTTTTACCGACTTAAACTTGCTAAGCAAATCTTGCGCCGTTTTATCGCCAATGCCGGGTATGTTTACCAAGTCGGTGGTAATGGTGGCTTTGCTGCGTTTGTTGCGGTGGTGTGTAATGCCAAAGCGGTGGGCCTCATCGCGTATCTGTTGTATAATGCGCAAACTCTCCGACCGTTTATCAATGTGCATAGGGTAGGGGTCGCCCGGAAAGTAAATCTCCTCCAGCTTTTTGGCTATACCTATTATGCCGACTTTTCCTCTTAAGCCCAACTTTTCCAGACTACTTAAAGCAGCACTCAGCTGGCCTTTGCCGCCATCAACAACTATCAGTTGTGGCATATCAAGGTTTTCTTCCAACACCCGTTTGTAGCGGCGATAAATTATCTCTTCCATCGATGCAAAATCGTCGGGGCCTTCTACGGTTTTTATATTAAAGTGGCGGTAATCTTTTTTACTCGGCTTAGCGTTTTTAAAAACCGTCATAGCCGCTACCGGAAAGGCGCCCTGTATGTTCGAGTTATCAAAACACTCAATATGCACAGGTACTTCCGTCAGGCGCAAATCCTTTTTCATGGTCTCTAAAATGCGCTTGGTATGGCGGTCGGGGTCTACCAGTTCCTGCTGCTTGCTGCGGTCTTTAATATAAGCCTGCACGTTGCGGTACGACAGTTCCATCAGCTTCTTTTTATCACCCCGTTGGGGGATAGAAACCTGCGAACCTTCAATATCCAACTCTACCTCAATAGGTACTAATATTTCCTTCGATGTTGTTCCGAATAAACCTTTTATCTCAGCAATGCCCAGTTCTAACAGTTCTTTCGGGGTTTCTTCCAAACCCTTTCTCATTTCAATGGTATGGCCCTGTATTACCGCGCCGTTTACCACCTTCATAAAGTTAACAAAGCCGTGGGTTTCGTCGGTTTCTATAGTGTAAACCTCCACGTCATTTATCATCGGGTTTACCACGGTCGATTTTACTTTGAAGCGCTCTAAATGGTCGAGCTTTTGCTTTATAAAATGGGCTTTTTCGTATTCTAAATTAGCTACATGCACGCCCATTTGTTCCTGCAATTCGCGGGTTACGGCGCTAATATTTCCTTTTAAAATTTCGCGTACCTGGTGTATGGTTTCGTTGTATTCTTCTTCTGCCTCATTGCCTACACATGGGCCTTTGCAGTTGCCAATATGGTACTCTAAACACACCTTAAATTTCTTGGCCTCAATGTTTTCCTTCGTCAGCTTTAGGTTGCAGGTGCGTATTTTGTATAGGCTTTTTATCAGGTCAAGTACCGCGTGCATCATACTTACCGATGCATAAGGGCCAAAGTATTGCGAGCCATCTTTAACCAAATTACGTAGCGGATAAACCCGAGGAAAACGCTCGTTTTTTATGGTAACTGATGGGTATGTTTTATCATCTTTAAGCAGGATGTTGTAGCGCGGCCTGTTCTTTTTTATCAGGTTGTTTTCAAGCAGCAGCGCATCAAGGTCGGTGTTGGTAACAATGTATTTTATATCAACAATGTTTGATACCAACACTGCTGTTTTGCCGCTGTAATGCTCTTTGGTAAAGTACGATGAAACGCGTTTTTTAAGGCTTTTAGCCTTGCCAACATAAATGAGCTTATTATCCGAATCGAAAAACTGGTATACGCCGGGGCTGTTGGGCAAGGTACTAAGCTGCAACTGCAAATGTTCCGGGGTGGGCATATATTAAGCTAAAATCTAAAAACTAAAAGTGAAAAATTGTTTGATTGGGCTAAAATAATAAACTAGCACCTAGTCCCTAGCCTCTAGCCCCTATTAATGCCCAATACTAGGGCAATCGCAACCACCACCGCCGCGCCTGCGTTGGCCGTGCATGCCTTTGCTACGGCAAGCACCTGTTGTAACCACAATAGCTAAAAGACTAATTATGGCAAACCATTTTGTACGAGTGCGAAAAAATGCTAAGTTCATGCCTTCAAAATTACTGATAAAGTGCTTAAGTTAACCATCTGGCTATTTATTATTCCACTTTCGCTGTTTAACGCAAAAGCACAACAACTGTTCCAAAAAACGTACAGTGCCGATTCTGCCTACATAAATTACGCTAAAGATGAGTTTTCGGCCATCATTCCAACCGATAACGGGTATTTGTTGGCAGGCTCAATACAGGGCTATCAAAATATAGGCTCGGCCGGGCTTTTAATGCAGGTTGATAGCAATGGTGTAGTGCAGCAATCGCAAAGCTACCGCCGCGGCTATATCAGTATGCTAAAAGGTCTGGCCCAAGCAACGGACGGAAATTATATTGTTACCGGGGCCACATCGGCCTGTAACCTTAGCAACTGCCCCACGCAGGTAATGGTTGCGAAGCTAAACCCACAAGGGCAGCCGCTTTGGGAGTTTAATGTATTGGGCGGTAATAACGATTATGGCTATTCAATTAAGCCTGCGGCAGATGATAATTTTATCCTTTCGGGCTGGTATAATAATGTAAATGATGGCCGCGGGTACGATATGTTGGTAGTGAAATTAACCACCGATGGCGATACCATTTGGACCCGCATTTTGGGTTCGGACTTAAATGAATATACCTACGATGCTGCCGAAACCCCAACAGGGTATGTAGTTGTAGCTGCCAACCAAAGCGGCAATATTGTGGTAGTAAAGCTAAAACCCGACGGCGCAGTTGATTGGGTGAAAGACTACGGCCGTGGGGCAGCGCGTAAAATCATCCCCACAAATAATGGGTATATAATTGCCGGGCATAAAAGCGCCGGCGGGGTGTTTGAAATAACCGCGCCCTTTATATTAAAGGTTGATACCAACGGCACACCGCAGTTTTACAAAACATTTTATGGGGGAGATTATGATTATTTAAGCGATATAAAAATGGTACCCGATAGTGGCTTTATCCTCTGCGGCATGACCAGCAGCTTTGCTTATGATGTTACCGATTTATACCTGATAAAATGCAGCGCTACGGGCAATGTTTCATGGGCAAGGGCGTATGGGGGATATGAATACGATGAAGGCTTTGCGGTTACTATGCTAAGCGATAGCACCTTTGCCGCCGTTGGGTATACCAGTAGTTTTAACAACTCCAATGGGTTGCGCTACAGCGCGTGGTTGCTGCATACCGATAGCACCGGCAGCACAGGCACTTGCCAGGACCATACCGCAAACCCGATTGTAATTAACCATACCGTAACGCCTGTTGATTTGCTTTTTCAGGTATCGAAAAAAATATCCATTGCATTTACAAATATGGTGGTGGAGAATTTTAATATGAATGAAGAACAGGTTTGCCCACATATAAATGGGGTAGGCGAGGAGGTTGATTATACAGGGGTTTCTGTTTACCCTAACCCAACAACAGGTACTGTTTTTATTGAAGCAGAAAACCTAGGCCCAACAAGCATCAAACTACTAAATAATTTTGGGCAGATAGTTTTTGAGCAAGAAGAAAACCTGAATGGAACAACCAAATTAACTTTACCTAATCTACCCGCCGGAATTTACACCATTAGCCTGCAACATAGCAATGGCAATACCTACAAGCGAATTGTAATAGCCAACTAAAGTCGCGTAAACGTAATATAATCTGTACCCGGAGGCTGTAGGCCAATTTCTTTTATACGGCTGGCAATTTGCCCGCGGTGGTAGGTAGCATGGTTGGCTACATGGGTAAAAATATCGTTCAAAGCAGTAGCATGTGTATTGCCCCGCAAATCCCTATAGGCGCAGGTATCAGCAAAATCATCTGTAGCTTCAATCAGCTTTGTATAGTTGTTATAATTGCTGTTAATGCGCTCTTGCATCTCTTCATACAGCATCTGCCCAAACGGGTCGGCGGGTATAATTTCCATTTTACTAATACGCTTATACCATATTCCGGTTGCCCATAGCACATGGCTGAATAGGCTTATAATGCGGTCGTCAATAACATTATGCTGTGTTAGTGTATCGTATACCAGTTGGTTAGCCCAACGGTCGTATTCAAAAAGGCGGTTAAAGTGGGTTTTCATGAAGGGAGATTAATTTTTTGCAATATACAAAACCTCACCCCGTCCACGCCCA
>JANOCJ010000172.1:0-2115 GCA_031412115.1 Flavobacteriales bacterium | reverse complement strand
TAAAGTAGCAGCCACGGATGCTAATGTGTTGATATTAGGCGAGAATGGTACAGGCAAAGAGGTGGTGGCAAAACTCATCCATCGTCGCTCTAAACGCATGGACGAAGCATTTGTAAAAGTGGACTTAGGCTCTATACCTGAAAGCCTTTTTGAAAGCGAACTATTTGGGCATAAAAAAGGCGCTTTTACCGATGCCCGCGAGGATAGGACAGGCCGTTTTGAGGCAGCTCAGGGAGGCACATTGTTTTTAGATGAGATAGGAAACCTGTCGTTAGCAATGCAATCGAAACTGCTAACAACCCTGCAAGGCAAGCAGGTAATACGTGTAGGTAGCAATATTGCTGTTGATATTAATATCCGTTTAATATCTGCAACCAATGGTGCACTATACCAATTGGCACAAGAAAACCGTTTTCGTAAAGATTTACTGTACCGCATAAATACAGTAGAGATAAACCTGCCCCCACTTAAACACCGCGGTAGCGATGTGATGCTGTTAGCGCAACATTACCTTGATATTTTTGCTAAAAAATACCAGAAGAAAGAGCTGAAATTTTCTAAGACTGCCGAGAAAGCATTATTCGATTATTCGTGGCCGGGTAATGTGCGCGAGTTGCAACATGCTATTGAGCGCGCTGTTATTTTAGCCGACAGCACCGTATTAATGCCAAATGATTTGATTCCGCAAAGCAATGCATTAACCTTTGAGGCTGATGCAGAAAAAAGCCATACCTTCAACCTTGAGGAATTAGAAAAACAAATGATTGTAAAGGCACTTAATCGCTACGAGGGCAACATAAGCCGCGCATCGAAGGAGTTGGGTTTAACCCGGGCCGCCCTTTACCGCCGCATGGAAAAATATGGTATTTAAAAGTTTTCGTTTTAAAATTGTAGTTCGCCTGCTGGTTATGGTAGCATTGGCTTTTGCTTGTGTTGCTTGTGTGTTTTGGTATGGGTTTATTTACACTACGTTTATTGTTTTTGCGTTGTTGGCTTTTTCTATTTATGAATTTTTTACGTTTAGCGATAAAACAAACCGTGAATTGCGACAGTTTTTGTTGAGTATTAAATACCACGATTTTTCTACCCAATATTCTCCGGGTATTGATATTGCAAGCAAGGAGTTACGAGAGACCTACAACATAATTACCGGTGAATTTAATCGCCTGAAAATGGAGAAAGAATTCAATCATATTTTTCTTCAAAGTGTGGTTGAGCAAGTACCCATAGGCATAATTTGCACAACGCCCGATGGAACTATTCACCTGTTTAATAACGCAGCCAAACAACGCACAGGTATTGAACATTTAGCCGGGTTTGAGCAAATAGAAAAAGTAAACCAAGTGCTTTATAAAGCCTTATTGGCAGCTAAAATTGGCAGCAGCCAAACGGTTACATTTCTTCGTGATAATGAAGAGCAAACCCTTTCTGTTTCTTCAGAAGAAATACCCATTGGCGATACGCTTTACACATTATATCTGCTGCAAAATATTAAGAATGAACTGGAACGGCAGGAGATTGAGGCTTGGCAAAAACTCATCCGTGTAATAACGCACGAGATTATGAATAGTATTACGCCCATTGCTTCACTATCAGCTACGTTGCATGATAGTTTACAGCAACAACCCTTAGACGAAGAAACATTAGGCGATTTAAAAGCCGGTATGAATGCTATTAAAAACCGCAGTGAAACATTAACTGCTTTTGTTGAAAGTTACCGCCAAATTGCGCGCACACCTAAGCCCGATGCCCGCCATTTTGATATTGGTGAAACGATTATCAGCTTATGCAATTTGCATGAGAATGTGGTGAGAGAAAAAGGAATACTATTGCAATATTCAACCAATGGCGACCTTGATGTTTTTGCCGACCCTGTGCATATTGAACAGGTATTTACTAACCTGCTGAATAACGCTATTGACGCGGTTGGTGTAGATGGCAAAATTCATATTATGGCAACGCGCGAGAGTAATTTTGTGCAGGTAACTATTGCCGATAATGGCGCCGGAATTAGCTTTGAAAATTTGGATAAAATATTTCTTATTATATCGGCACTTTTCTCTTGCTTGTATGATGCAACAGCATCAAAGTAATATTCAGCATTGGTTGTAGAAT
>JANOCJ010000171.1:0-12569 GCA_031412115.1 Flavobacteriales bacterium | reverse complement strand
ACGGGCATAACAATGTTGAGTGAGAAATCAGGTGGAGATAGCGAGGAAAAGCGCGCCCCAGCTTGACTTACCCAACTGGAAAGGCTGGCTAAGCAGCAAACCGTCAATGCGGAAAATTATATGCGCACTATGCGCAATTTTCTTTACAAGAATATTAGCCAATACCCAACCTTTCAAAACAGTAGTACATACCAACCGGCTATTTCCATCACTATAGAACCTGATGAGTTCGATAATGCAGCAGTTTTAATATAAATACAATGACACAACAAGCAAAATCAACGACATTTCAATACTTACAAATGTTTTTTCAATTAGCCATAGCTACGCTTTTAGGCATTGGCGTTAATAGCTTTGACAAGTTTGGTGATAAAATAGACAAGCTACAGATTTCCGATGCTGAACAATCAACCAGCATTATTTATATTAAAGAATCTATACAGGAGTTAAAGCTGCAAAAGGCAGCTACACCGCAAGCGCGTAGCATCCCCTTTGTAGATATTATAAAGTATTATGCTCCGTTTAATACAGAATACTTTTTTGGTATTGATGTATCTAAAAATAATGGGCTAATTAATTGGGATAAGGCAGCTACAAATAATCCCCAAATTGATTTTGTATTTATAAAGGCTACAGAGGGGATAGGTTATAAGGACCCTATGTGCGATAGGAATGCCAAAGAGGCGGCGCGCGTTGGTTTCAAATTCGGGTATTATCATTTTGCTACATTAAATAAATTGAATTATGTAGATGATGCAAAGTCAGAGGCGAGGGCGTTTGCTCAAGCTGTAAAAAAACTCCCCTCGCCTACGTTGCCTTATATACTTGACCTAGAAAAAATAACGGTTAAGCTTACAAAGCCACAAGTTTTAACCTGGGTAAAAACTTTCTATGCCGAAATGGAAGTATTGGGCCATACTAATATTGCCCTATACTCAGGCAAATATTTTCTTAATGCCAACCTACCTACTAACCATGATATAGGACATTTACGATACTGGCACGCGGAATACCCTAGGGTATTCAACTATACAGCGTTGCCCCATTTGCCTATTGGCTTTACTAAATGTTGGATATGGCAATACACCTGTAAAGGGCGTATCAACGGGATTAAGGGTGATGTAGATTTAAATATTTCAACCAATAAATTATGAAAAAAAGACTAAACATTGTCGGGTATACTTTACTAGGTATAACAATTATTGTACTACTGTTTTTACAGTTTTCTACCCAACAGGATTTGCGTAAAGCAAATGCACGGGCTAAAGAAAGCCGGGATAGTACATTTCTATTCAAAAACCGTGTTAAGGTGGTTGAGTTGGAAAACGGCCAATTGGCCTATGATATGAAGGTATTGCAGGGTAGCGAAGCCGAAGCCCGTAAGCTTGCTGGCACCTACGAAGGCAAATTCAAACGCCTCCAAGCCGTTTACAACGTAAAAGTAGGCGTATCAATTAAGGGTCTTCAAATACCCTTTGACGATATCACCCGGCCGTCCGCTAACACTAACGCTCCCGTTGACACTGGGGCTAACGTTACCGCTTTGGCATCGTGCGATACGTCCAAAGAGTATTGCCAAGACACAACGCAGCTTACAGTGCCCCGCCATCAAAGCTACTCCTCGCAATGGTTTTATTTTTCCCAACTCATTAGGTACAACGGAACTGTACTAGATTCCGTTGGTTTTAATCCGGGCAACTTAACATTCATTTTGGGTGATAAGAAACGTGGTGGATTAAGATGGCCGGAGCCTACTATTCGTGTAGTGCCCGAAAATCCCTATATGGTTATTACCTATGGTAATAATGTTGTTGTGGATGAAAGGAAAAAGCCCAAAAGGGGCTTGTGGGCGGCTGGGGGCGCAACAGGTGCAGCAATTGTAATTTTCGTACTGGAAATGTTTTTAAAGTAATGGATACTCTTATTGCTCCTTTAGGACCTTTAAAATTGAAGTTCCCTTTGCCATCACATTGGGAAGAAATGACCTTTAAACAGTTTAGGGAGTTGGCTAGGTTTAAGGCGCTCAATGTTGAACCTGCCAGTTATGATATTCAATTTGTAAAAGCGATTTGCGGTGCCCCTAAATGGCTTTATTATTTCTTTGCGCTGGATGTTATACTATTCCAAGCTTTGCCGCTTGTAGCATGGGCAAAAGGCGAAAACAGGCATATTAAATGCTTTGTACCATACCTACGCACAAAGTGGGGAAGGAAATTAATAGGGCCTTCGGATAAATTGGGTGGTATTACTGTAGCTGCTTTTGGCTTTGCCAATGCCTGGCTAAATGCTTTTACAGCAAAACCTACTGAGGAGAACCTAAATAAGTTTATTGCTTCCCTCTATACTACCAGCGGTGAGTTTGACGGCGGCAAAGGTTGGAACCGTGCTGTAAAAAAAGCTTCAAGGGTACGTTTTGAGGATAAGCTATTAGCTGCCATCAACTATAGTGGCATGGTTGCAGCTTTACCATTATCATATAAAGTAACCTACGAAAACCATACGCAAACGAGTTCCGCCGCTGTAGATTGGGAGGTTACAATAATGGGCTTTACTGGAGAAATGCCATGGGAGAAAAGCAAAGTGGAAAACGCTTCTATCACCACTATTCTAGCTTGGATAGAGGGCAAAAATATTGCAGCAAAGGAAACGCAAAAGCAAATTGATAATAACAAGAAATGATTTATTCTCCTAGTAATTATTACAATTTTGTTAAAGGTTTAGCCATCGCTAATAGCATATTGCTACATGACGATGTAAACCATAAATCCTTTTTTGGTGCCAACCAAATACAATTCTTTACTGAACTGCTTGCGGCGGGTGATAATAAATATAAAAATTGGGCTGTATTGATTATGGCCCAAAATCGCATCGACCCGCGCAATCTGCAAGCCAGTAATTTCAAAGGAGGTTTAAATATCACCTTCGATATAGTACAGCCTTTAAAAGGCATTAATGACAACACTGAACACCTAACAGTATTAGACAACACCTATAAAGCATCTGCCGAAATGGTTAGTCAGGTATACGAAAATTACCGTGCATCAGTAGATGAGGGGGAATTGGATTTTTTGCATGGGTTAGAAATGGATGCAGCTTGCTCTATTGTAGAGATTGATGAACCCATGTTTAATAAAACTATTGGTTTTACTGTAACTATCCCGGTGTGGGTTAAATGGAAATAATATGGGGCCAACGATATATTCAGAAATACAACTTACCAATTTTATTGATAACCCTATAAAGGTTGCTGTAGAGGGTTCTAATGAGGTTATACAAAACGGTACAGCAGGCTTTTGGCAAATTGAATCTACTACAGGTATTACGCCCGGTACTTATATTGAACTGAGTTGGCCGGCTTGCCCTTTGCCTGGCAATAAAGTTAGAATGGAGTGCGTTCCGGCCCCTGATTATACCGGCTTCCAGTACCACCCTACAACCGGTGTTTCTTTATTGGATGAGCTGCAAGATGTAGCTGTTTATTTCAACTTCAATTATTACCTGAAAAAGGATTTTGATATACAAGCCAACTTGATTGGCTTCCCCTTTTTAGGTTTGACACCGCGCACGTTGGGGCCTGATTATGAATTGACGATCACAACCACCGACCCCACTTTAATAATACATAGTACGCCTGGCACACCAACGCTATTACAACCCAACTACGCTATGCGTGTGGAATGCTTCGTATCGGAAGATACTACCTTCTTTTCCAATTTTAAAAGGTTACCGGGTATTGTACATAAAAAGAAGTTAAACGGCCAATCGGAATTTGACCTAAGCGGGATGCTGCAACCGTGGGTTTTTGCTGATGATTTAAACCCCGAATTACTTTCGCTTACTACCAGCCAATGCCGTACTTATGACCTTCTCCGCTTTTACCTTCAGTATTATGAGGAGTACGGCAACCCGCCAACTATAAAAAAAATAAACCGTCTACCGGTTAGTACCGACGAGTATTTTTACCTGCAACCGGGTGGCATAGGTAAAGACGATTTTCGTTTTGCGACCAATGCTTTTGGTTCAATTGACCCATACGATATTTTTCTATACTTTTTTGAAACGGGTTCGTTACTTACCCCAAGGCCGGGGGCTAGAAATATTACAATGGAATGCCCAGACTTTGCAACCTTCTATGAGCCTTATGCCACATTAGACTGGTTTGTAAAGGCGCGGGTTTGGTATACTGATGGGAGTGATGTTATTCATACCATTATGGCTAAATCGTCAGTTGGTATGCCCAAGCGCCACACGTTTACGACGGGTTTTAAACAAAATGGGTTAGATTCTCTTAATCCATCGCTACAGCCTTATAAGTATGAGGTGTACTTAGAATATGATGATGGTTCTGAAATGTCGGGGCCTATACGTTACCACATTATGCCCTACGAGGCCTATATATACCGTTTCCTGTATCTAAATAGCTTTGGATGCTTCGAAGTATTGGAGTGTAGGAGTAAGCGCAAACAGACCAATGAAAAGAGCGCTGATACCATATACCCGGTTACAGATATATTGCAAACGAAAAGCGGTGCCGAAATTGAACAATTCAATATCAACCACTTTGATACGTTTGAATTGAATACAGGTGCATTAGCCTCTAAAGAAGAAGCCATTGCCCTAAAAGACTTTATTAACTCCCCTGCTATCTACGAAATATTCAAGAAAACGCCCTATTCGCAATACAGCTATGTACGGGTTTTAGTTGAAAATGGAAAGTATGATCTAAACATAGACGGTGATAGTTTTCCTAATGTAGCCTTTAACTACCGGTATGCATCAGATGAAAAACATTTTAGTGATTTAAAAATATGATAGGTGTTGTTAAAGATGATGGTGTAGGCTTGGATGTTACTAAAGACATCGGCATTGATATGGAGTTTAACAACACTGTTTTCCCTGCTGATGGTGCAAAAATTCCCGGCTCGTTTAGTATGCCGCTAATCGTACCAGGTACAAAGCATAATTATAAATCCCTACAATATATGCATTGCCTTGATATTGGGGGTAAGCAATACGATTACGAAAATGTATCGGTATTGTTTAAGCAAAATAAAATATTGGGGGGCAAATTGGTTTTTACAAAAATATCCAGCCTGAGGTATGAAGGTACTTTGATTGTAAACGGCTTTCCACTGGATGTATTTAGTAAATCCCTTAAGGATATTGATTATGGCCCTGATGTGTCATTAGGCGCTGACAATATAGAAATGCAAGGCTTTATAGGTGTTTCGCATTACCATGATAATTATGGTGATGCTAAGCTGCTGGATATCTCATTAGCCAACGGCCCTGATGAACGCGCGTTAATGTTCCAGTTCCCGGCACATAGCAACCCTGCATTTTATGCCGAGCCTGATAGTACGGATAGCCCCAACCCTCAATATTCGGGCTTTGTAAACTTCTTTGAATATCATATTAATACAACACCCGTAAACCAGTTAGGCCCCGAGGGGGAAGGCCCCAACTTTAATAAGCACGTTGTAGTTCCCTGGCTATACCTATCATTTATTGTAGAACAAATATTCAAATCCGTTGGCTACACCTTACGGGGTAGCTTCTTTAATGATTTTGCGTTAAAGAAAATATTGATGTATAATAATTATGCACTTGATAGGCGTTTTGGAGATGATTATGGCTATGTTCATGCATCGGTTGCACCGGCTGCAGAAATACCTATTGAATTAAACGACGAGCCAACAACTTACTATCGCATACCATTTTTTGAAGATGCCACAGATGATGATAGTGATGTTACCGGCTGTTGGAATAATATTGGTAATGCATATGTACCACCAATTGCAGACAACTATAAAATTATAGTTGATTTAAAAATTTCGTTGACTGGTGGGGTAGCAGGGCATCCATTTGTAATGGACATTACTATTTACAATGACACAACAGAATTACATACCGATAGAATAATATTGGATACAGACAATTTTGGCTCTCCATGGGAATATTTGTATGTAAAGGATGTGGATTGCTATATTTCGCCATTAACCGGTACAGAGTTTTTCCATGCAGATATAAGAATATCCAGCTTAATAACTCCTTTAACCGGTACCCATATTTGGGTAGAGGGTAGTATGGTTGTTCGTCCGGAATATGCCCCTGTATGGAACCAATGGGAACAAACCGTTCACCTGGTTAACCATGTACCTGATATGCAGGTAGACGAGTTTATAAGCGAACTTTGCTCTATTTTCAATCTACGCATAGTGCCCGATGTGGTAAACAAAACCGTTACACTTGAATTTGCTGAATTAGTTTTTGGCAGGCGCTTACTATCCGACTCAGGCAATGAAGAATATTTTAGTAATTATATTGACCTTACGGCCAAGGCGGATGTTGTTTATGATGCCGAACCCCCACGATTTAAGCGCCGTAAGTTTCAATTTAATTGGGATAAAGAACCCTTGGCCGAAAATAATTTTAAACCTATACCGCCCGGTGCTACAGTGCATCAATACAATAGATACAGCCAAATTTCTATAATTCCTATAGGTAGCTACAATGTTGGAGATTTCATTTTTGTACGTTCAGACAACCGTTACTATAAAGTAAATTTGGATTTAACAACGGGCTTAAAAAAAATAGAACCCTATACAGATGCTCATTATCCATACACCAAAGGGGTGGGTGAGACAGTTGAGCATAGTGTATCTATTACACCGGTGTTGATGGGCCATTTTATACCAGGCTTTGATTTTTTAATGCCCCGCTTTAATGAGCGCGGAACCAGTACCGCTTTTGAAGATACCGGAATTAATGACTTTGGTGCTAAGCTTGCATTTTGGCATGGCATAGAGCATTTTAGCGGTTTGGTTGATAATACATTGTGTACCTCTATTGGCCGTACTTGCAAATTTGGCACACCCTTTACAGCTTACGGCTTGCTATGGGGCGAAGAAAGGAGTTTAAATGTTGCCTACTGGAATGTATGGGAAGATTTTGAGCAGGACACCGAACTTGTGTACCGCAATATTAAATTTGATATTAATGATATTGCTGATTTTAATTTTTCCAAAATGTGGAGAATAGACCAGGTAGATTATATTGGTAAGCGTGTACGTGCACCAATCAGGGGTGAAGGTGTAGGGCTATGTGATTGTGAGATGTACAGGGTTATTTAATAAAGCCCTGATAGTGCCTTACCAGCGCTGTTTTTTGCTCGTGCAAAATTTTGGTTTGCCACTCAGCCCACGGCTTCTCCTGTAGTAGATTAATGTACTTCAGGAGAAATAAGCCCTCTAAATCGGTATGTTTTATTTTATAGTAGGGCTTTTTCTCAGCTTCGTTTTTGCGGTACTTAATAGCCATTTTGCTACCCTTACGTTTATAATATAAGCCGTTAAAATCCCGCACCGGGCTTGTTTCAAGTACCTCGAATTGCTCTATAAAAAACTCCAAATCCCCAAAAGTAACATCTAAGATAAACGGCTTTATATCAATCATATAGAAACTTGATTTAAAGTAATAAAATCAGGACTATTATAAGTGTCGAAATCAGCGCGGTTGTAGAAAACCTGACAAAAATCGTAACGGATAGGGTTGTGTTCTTTAAGTTCTCCCTTTACCCAACGGGCTACAAGTTTGTTGTCTTTTTCTTTAATGCGATGCTTTGTATAAATTCTAGCTTCTTTGTACTTGCCTTTATAAGTTACCTCTATCATGCGCAACAACCCGTTCATTCCCTTCTCATAATCCACGCCAATAGTACGGTAGCCGGTTAGATAACGTTTAGTAGAAGTAACCACACTATAGGCAGTAAAAGTGATACACTCGCCGTCATTAAAATGTATCCACGCCTTAAAATTAGCCACCAAATCTTCATGCAAACGCAAATTTTGACTTGCGGCATCCTTGCTGTTAATAAAGTTCGTTTCGCGCTTCATGCACTTAAATGGAATAAATAGAAGTAATGGAATAGAATAGACTACTTTCTAAAGAATGTTCCACTGGGATGTAACAAAGTTTTTCCATAGGGCTAAAAAGAAAAATTTAGCAGGTTTGGCATAACTAACACGGTTCCTCTCCCCTTGGGGGCCATCATAACGAAGCCTAAGCCTCTATCTCGGCAGAAGTTGGGCGAATGTACTTCCCGGTTTGTAACGGTCAGTAAACGCTTCTTTTCAAGAACCTTTGTCCAATAGGTGCCGGAGGCTTGCGATTGACAGCCAAAATATTCTGCAATCTTTCCCTGGCTTATTGATACGTCCGTGTTGTAGAAATAGTCCGGAACAGTATTGGCGCTAAACGCTTTCAACCGGCTGGATAATAACTCCCCGGCCAGCTTCGCAGCTTTGCGGGAATCCACCTGATGAGAACGCTTTATCCTGTGGATAACAACGGCATTCTGTTCGTTTTTCCTAATCTTTAAATAGTGTGCTCTAACTACATATTCAAATTTTAATTTGTCAGTTGTCTTGATGTAATGGTAATGTTCGCGCCCCTCGTAGCCGTACAGCGCTGCAAATTCTTTCAGGGAAATTATATGCAGCTTAGTTTCATCGTCTGCATCTACTTTAACCAGTTTGGCCGCTATCATTTCATCTACCCATGTGTTAGTAGATTTATAATGCTCACACCGGGCTTTGGCTATCTCCAAAACTTTACCCTCGCCATACAATACCACACCGTTGGGGAATAACCCACGGAAAGAAAAATACGCGCTAAAAAGCTTGCAGGTACGGCCGTTTTTAACAGCCAGTTCCAGCGCCCACCGCGGCATTTTTATTTTCTCGGTTTGATATGTTAGTGTTGTACTCAAAAAATATTTGTTGACTTATTAAATTTTATTTTTATATTTGCTCACCCGAAGTATGGGCTTTACTCGTTGCGCCCCTCCCTATAGAGAAAAAAAAGCGTAAAGGGTTGTATGTGGCGTTAATGCTCATAGTTCTGTTTTATTTGCCGCAGTAAAGGCCGCAGCTTGTTACACTTAGTATATCAATGAATTTATTATCATCGTCGCTAGATAGGTCGATGCTTTTCTTTTCTAGAATCTGTTGTATTTTCTTTACAACAGCATTAACACGTTTGGTTATAATTGCTTCTAAATCATCAGCAATTTTAGTAAGGGGTTTATTAGCGCCCTGCCAGTAATATGTGGAACCGTTGTGTTCCATTTCTTCGGATGTCCAAAATAGTTCCGGGTGATGCACAAGCAATCCCGCCCATTCATATACCCGCTGGTTAAAACAGAAATAACAGTTTGCCCTGGTACGCCATGCAAACAACATATCAAAAATCCATTCAGGCAAACTATCAACTATAGCCTTACCTACTATATTGCAAACCCTATTATATATCTCTTCCCAAAAAAACACAGGAGGTTTTAAGCCTGCATTTTTAATTATGGTGTAAACCATTGGTAGATTTATACCGGCTTCTGCCAGTGGGAAAACAGCTTTTATATTTGTATGCCCCGCGTTATTGTAACCGGCTCTGTTTTCATCGGCCCTAATACCATAATAAACATAGCATGGGGATTTGCCGATGAATAATTCTGTAGGTTCTATTTTAGATTGATTGGTGCAAAACCTATTAAATTGAGAAGGTAAAAATCCGCCCCTTTCGTATTTGATTATGTCATATAAATTTTTGCCTATATACTGGATAGGTTTTTGCAAATAATCTTCTACTTTTTTAAGCCATACCAATACTTCGGGCAATTCTGCACCCGTAGGGTTATACAAATACTCGTATGGTAAACTAGGTTCTTTAGCTAACTGAAACAATGCAGTCGCTAAACTATCCTTACCGCTTATCGGTATGATGTGCCTAGTTTTATCGAAGAAATTTAACTGCATACCAATTCCTTATTAAAGTTTTCCAACTGTTTTACCCCCCCTTTTTTTTGATACTTTTTAGAGGTATAGAATAATGGGGCATTGGCTTTTTTAATACGCTTTACAGCTTCTTTACAATAGGTTTCATCAATCTCAATGCCGATTGCTTTTAAACCTAGTTCCTTGGCCGCAACTAACGTTGACCCCGAACCGCAAAACGGATCTAAAATCATTCCACCACGGCCAAACCATTCACATAAAAATTTCATGTGCGTTACCGGTCTTGGGCAAGGATGCTTAACACCCTTGCTTTGGTTTGTATTTACAGAAATACGACCAGGTATAGTGTGATGGTTTTTATCAAAAATACCGGCTGTAACCCCGTAGCAATATGCTATATCATTGCCACGTAATAAACGACCGCGCGGAACTGCCAAATCATACTCTAAGGTAACTTGGCGTATAAATGGTATAAATGAGGGTATTGATTTTATTACCGGTGCAGGGTTAGAATCTGTTCCCAATACAATGCAAAGGCGTTGGCAAGCTGCGGCCGCAAAATAACACATATTGTCCCAACCGATTTGTATTTGTTCCTTTGTTAAAGGAAACATCCCTTCCGGTGCATTAGGCCAAATAGGGTCTGTTATAGTTGCAGAAAAATAAAAGGAGCGCTGCAAAAACATCCTTACAGCATCATCGTTAAAATCTGCATGGTACAACACAACAAAATCATCCTCGTAGTATGGTTTCATTTATGATGCGATTTCTTTCTTGGATTTTACAAACACTACCGAAAAACCTTCTAATCCCATAGCAATGGCGGTAGCTGTTGCAGCCTTAACCGAATTAAAGGGAACGGGCTTTATTGCATTGCGCATACGCATATGTTCTGGGATACCGTCATCAAAGTGAGATACGAAACTGTTCCTAGAATCAACGATGTAGTAAAAATTCTCTATCATGCTATGCTGCTTTTCTTTCGTTATCAATAAAATTTGCTACAAAGGATGTTTCTATCATCGGTACGACCTGATCAGGTGGCACACTGTTACCGATGAATTTATTTTTGTCGGCTTGGTTTCCCTCTAAATAGTAATCTTCGGGAAAGCCGTGAATCCGCAATTTTTCTTTGATGGCCAGCATCCGCATTTTAATGTCGATGATGCCGAAAGCTGCCATAAACTCCTTGATCAGCTTTAAAAATTCATCATCATGCTCATTAACTATAATGCCAATGTTGCCGCCCTCTATTGATACCAGGTAAGGGGGAGTTTTTGCCATGTTGGCAATTAGCGTATGGCTTGGCTTTTCGATGCTATGGTTTTGTATGCCATATTGTGGGTTTAAAATGTAGTAGTACCTTCTACCACCCACAATAGTAGGCGCTGGATTGGCTATGCTACAACCCTTATCCATAAACTGGAAGTTGGTTAGCCAGGGCATGGCCGTAATAATTTCTTTTTGCTTTGAGGCCAACAAAGCCGGGGAAGCCGTATCAATACTAAAGTTGTGCGTTTCGGGTTGAAACTGCCTACTTTGTATCCAGTGTTGGGGTGTAAGTAAACTTATTTTTGGAACAGTGGTTAAGCTGCCGGCAGGAGAGTTAATACTTTGGCTTGAACCGCCGTTGCTATAATCCCTATAAATAAACGGCCTTATAAGTGATTGGCGCTCTACAGTAGTTATTGAACCGATTGGGCTTTCAATACTTGTATTAGTTCCTTTGCCGTTGTAGTTGGATATAAAATCAACGTTAACAAAGGCATTATTATCTACTGTTTTAATTGTAGGGCAAGGCGCATCAATACTAGCATTTTTATGCTCAGGCTTGCCGCTATAATATTTACTGATAAATTGTACCGAAGCAAGAAAATGCCTGTTTTGTGTAGTGATGGTAGATGATGGGCTATCAATTGATTGTGTACAATTTTTCATGCTGCCATCACTCCCGGTACTAAGATATTTAAGCATAAAATTTGCATAGGGTTCTTTGCCCCCGGCTACAAACTTTATCAACCCATGAAATATACGCTCATGGGTTTTAGGGCTAAGCGGTTTTTTCCTTGTAAAAATCGATTGCCCTACTTCTTCTAAATCCAACACATCTTTAACCGGCTTCCACTTCTTTGCGTTCGCAAACATCCCTACCACTTTAGCCGGGTTTTTAGCGTGTGTAGGAGAAGGCCAAAAAATTTGTATTCCTGATTTTGCAAACTGGATAAACAACCGTTTACGGCTTGTATATCCCCCAAAATCGGCGGTGTTTAATTCCCGTGCTTCCATACTATACCCATAGCTTTGCACGGCATTATTCCATCGCACATAGTCCGCACCATTGCGCGATGAAACGGGTTTGCCCTTTTCATCTAATGGCCCCCACGACATAAATTCAACAACATTTTCAATCCATATCATATCCGGATTAAGTTGTTCAATGTAGCGGAACAAATGTTCGGCCAATGTGCGGCTATCAGCATTGCGCGGTAAGCCCCCTTTAGCCCTGCTAAAATTGGTACACTCCAACGATGCCCACAGGCAAATTATAGCATCAGGTTCCTGCGCTCTAATTTTAGCCACCATTGCGGCCATTTCTGTTAAATCGAGTACACGAATATCTTCGATATAATGTAATGCCTCAGGGTGGTTAGTTTCGTGCGATTTAATCGCCTTGGCATCGTGGTTTACACACGCTATTACTTTGGCAATTTCTTTGCCTTGGTACCGAGCTTTGTGTATGCCGGTAGTTACACCACCAGCGCCACAAAACAGGTCAAT
>JANOCJ010000170.1:0-3377 GCA_031412115.1 Flavobacteriales bacterium | reverse complement strand
ACTACGTTGATAGGCTGCAGATGTAAAGTCAGTAATGTCAAAGTCGAGCAGTACTAATTACCCGTAGCTTTTTATTAAGCTCGTTTTGCTCTAACCTTGTTAGTGCTATATTTTCTTTCAAATCATGTCAAGATATTAGCTAAGCTTGATTAGTTATGGTCATCGTACCAAACTAACTCGCAGCAAAGCAACGTCAGGCGAACGTGCCTGTATGTATGATTTTTTGGTGACATTACCGACGGGGCTCCACCTCTTCCCATTCCGAACAGAGAAGTTAAGCCCGTCATGGCCCATGATACTGGTGTTATAGCCGGGAAAGTAGGTAGTTGCCAAGATTTAATTTAAAACCCCCATCAGTTTTCTGGTGGGGGTTTTTGTTTTATAGCTCCTTTATTGATATAGGTTTCGGCCATTCTTTATCAGGTTGATAACAATTCTACTAAACTCTACTACATATCCATAGTATACTAACTACAATAGTGCTAAAACTTAACCCCTTAAAATGGTTTTTTGTCAAATTTAGCTAGCGAAATTGTGTGGTTTACCTATGGTTTCTGCCTAAAAAACAATCAAAATGATGTTTTACTAATGTATAAACGACATTTTTCTCCTGTATTTTGTATTGTTAATAGTTATCCCGGATAAAATTTGCGGTAGGAGTTTCGCTGTGATTTAAAAAAGCTATTTCACCGCTACTTGAAATGAATTGTTAAAAGGAATAAAAGTAAAAGGTCCCGCAGTTGTATAGCCAAGAATGAGGGTATAATTGCCGGGCAATGATGGCCCATATAATGTTATCTTTTGTTGAATTCTAGTATACAGGTCACACATTAGGCGCGTGTCATGTTTGCCCTTTTCAATATGCCCCGTTAAATTATTCTTCCATAGGTAACAAATACCCCGGTACTGTTTACGTGTGCCACTAAATAGCGGCATGCTAGTTGGGTTTGTTAATTTTATATCTATAGGATGGTATTCATCAACACGCAATGTTTTAGGTGGATTAATTGCAATGCCAATTTTAGTTATAATGCTATCAAGCCCGGTTTGTACGGAATCAGAATTGGCCATACGCCATGCCGATGGCTGTAGCTGCATGTAGTGTTTATTAAGCCTACTTACATTTGCCAATGAAAATTGATAGCTTAGTAGGAAATCATTTTCACCCAGATTGCGATAAAACGTGTCAGGCAAAATTTCTTTTATATAAACCTGCCTTGCATGCTGTGGGCTCTGGGTAGCAGTTAGTAACAATGATTCGAAACACATTGTCCAGTCGTGCCCGGTATATTTATCTTGAGTGTAATAATAATTCTCGTTGCGGTATAGTATTTTATTCTCTTTAAACTGCATGCTGTTTTGCAATGCATAATCAAAAGCTACATAGCGCTGTTTTACAAAGTGCCCATATACACCTATGTAAAAAATATGCCATACAGTTAATACAATAACTATGTTGCGTTGTGTTTTGCTTAGTAGGTTTATATACGGACTAATGAGAACGCCAATGATTAGTGGTATAATAAAAAAGTAACGTTCAATAGGCTCGTAGGTATTAGGGTATTGGGTATCATATTTTACCCATATGTAGCTAAAGTATATTAATATAAAAAAGCTTAATAAACCAAAGCGCTTGTATTGTTTGGTTTTATAGAGGTAGGTTAGAAAGATAATTTCTAAAAACAGGATGCCGGCGCAGGCTTTAACCAGGTCAATTATTGTGGCTACACTAAATAGGTGGCTAAAAGCATGGGCTATGTTTAAAGTTTGTATACCATCGGCCACAGCATATTTTTCATAATTATTTAGCAGGCTGTATTTAGCTATACCCAACACCAAAAAGCATACGCCAAATACTATATTTTGCTTTGTAACCAGTTGGTTTAAAAACAAAAATGTAAATAGTAGGGGTATAATAATTACATATAATGGGTGGCTAAAACATAAAAAAACGGATAGAGCAAGGCTGTTAACATACCACCACACTACTTTGCCCGGTGGTTGTTGCCAAAACCACGCTAACAAAAAGGCAAAGGGAAATGCCAATACCAATTCGGTAACGGGGTTAAAATAATTCCACCGCAGGCCAAAAAGGTAAACCAACACCATTGCTATACCGTATCCCGGGGCTTTTAGCAGCCGGGTAAAAACCAAGTACCAAATAAAATAGTAAAAACATTCGCCCAAGCTAAAGCCATATAAAACGTATTGCATAGGGGCGTGCAGCTTTAGCAAAACCAGCGGAATCCATTCTACAAACACTGCAGAGGGCCGCATGTGGTTAATATTAAAAGCCTCGGTATTTATTACAGTAAAAAGGTAGGCAGCAGCATCGCCATATATACGCTGATTGCAAAATATAGCGGCATATACAAACAGCACAGGAAAAACAAAAAACAATATAAAACGGCTTAGTATTTTTTCGTTTTGTGGCATTAGTAAATTATATAGTGCATTCAAAACTAAAGTAAAAAATGTACTTTGCGCTAAATATAAAAAAACATCTATCTATGAATATACTCGTTACTTCTGCAATTGCAGCCTTAACTCCATTAGTAGTTGGCTTTGTTTGGTACAACCCCAAAGTATTTGGTGCTGCATGGTTAAAATCCATCAACATGACTGAAGAGCAAATGAAGGGTGCAAATATGGCCGTCATTTTTGGTGTTACTTATTTGTTTAGCTATATGCTTAGTCTTGGGTTATATTCAATTGTTATACACCAACAGGGTGTAGCATCGTTGGCGGTTGATAATGTTCCCGAGCTTAGGGATATGGGCAATGCCTTTATTGCCAAAGCGGGTTTGCGTTACAATACTTTTAAGCACGGTGCTTTTCACGCCATTGTTGCTGCTATATTATTTGCCTTGCCGGTGTTGGGCATTAACGCTTTGTTTGAGCGCCGTGGCGCCAAATACATCTTCATCCATTTAGGCTACTGGATTGTTACCTTGGGTATAATGGGCGGAATTATTTGCCAACTGGTTGAAATACCCACTATAAAATAAGTTTAGGCGGTAGCTTAAAATAAAAAATCCCCCAAAGGCATATGCACTTGGGGGATTTTTAGTTATAAATACGTTACTATTCGTCGTCTTCGGGCGGGTTAAGCATTTTTATTGATGATGCTTTTTCCATAGCTTTTACCTTGCCTTTGGCCTTTTTTATCTTTTTGGTGGTTTTGCCACTCAACTGCTCGGCAAAAGTTAAGCCCGCAGGTTTTGCATCGGGGGCATCATTTGTTCGTTTATATCTGCTTTTCATACTATTGCAAAGATAAGGTTTATTAGCGGCTACCGAAAATATCGCTGCCAATACGCACTAAAGTCGAGCCTTCTTCAATGGCAATTGTATAATCGCTACTCATCCCCATCGAT
>JANOCJ010000169.1:0-15714 GCA_031412115.1 Flavobacteriales bacterium | reverse complement strand
GAAACTATTGCCGACCAACAGCAGTGGGATTTTCATAAAGAGAAAAATGCGCTTAAAAAAGCCGGCAAACCCTTAAAGGGAGAATACGCTGCAGGCTTTGTGCACAGCGGCTTGTGGGCTAAAGTGCGCCACCCAAACTATGCCGCCGAGCAGGCTATATGGGTAGTGTTTTATGCTTTTAGCGCAGTAGCATCGGGGCAAATAATAAACTGGAGCATGGCGGGATGCCTGCTATTGCTGATATTATTCCAAGGCAGCTCCGATTTTAGCGAAGGCATTTCATCGGGCAAATACCCGCAATATGCTGATTATAAGAAACGTGTAGGACGGTTTTTACCAAAATTGTGGTAAAAATATTTAGCCCTCCCTTTCAGGGGAGGGTTGGGAGGGTATTACTTTTCAAAATCGAAAAAGAAAAAAGCAGCAGCAGCCCATGTTTTAGGTACACCGCTAGCGCTGCCAATGCTAAGGCCATTGCTGCCGCGCACAGTTCCGTTGTCTTCTATCTTACCTATTGATAAGCCATTAGCGCCGCGTACTGTTCCATCCTTTTCTACTTTGCCTATAGATAGGCCGTTTGAGCCACGAACTGTGCCGTCGCTATCTATCTTACCTATGCTTAGGCCATTTGAGCCACGCACCGTTCCGTCGCTATCAATTTTGCCTACCGATAGGCCGTTTGAACCACGTACCGTTCCGTTGCTCTCTATACTGCCAATACTCAGGCCATTAGACCCGCGTAAGGTTTGTGCACCAAGGTTTACAGAGCATAGCACAAATAAAAACAAGATTATTTTTTTCATTGGTAAACGTTTAGGTGAAGGTATGATTTCCCTCATTGCATAGCTAAATATTGGAGGGTAATTTTGTTCGTTACAAATTTAATATGCTAATAATAAGTCATTTACAAAATATTTTACATCAAGCATAAGGGTATATAGTTCCTAAAATGTCTTAGCATCATAAAAACATTAAAATTATGAATACTTTGAAAAATTTCAAAACCATTTTGTTAGGAATTGCAATAGTAGCAGCCCTTACACTATCATCGTGCGGCAAAAAGCTTGAAGGATCAGGCAATGTAATTAGTGAAACCCGTGTAGTACCTACTTTTACTGATATACAGGCAGACGGCAGCTACGATGTTGTAATTACCCAAGATACACTACAAAAAGTAGTGGTAAAAACCGACGACAACATTATGCCTGATGTAAAAACGGAGGTAAGTAACGGAAAATTAAGGATTTACTTTGCTGACCACCACCGCAATTACGACCCTACTTTTATGACGGTATACATTAGCTCATCGCTTATTGATGATGTTAATTTGTCGGGTAGTGGCTCTATAACCTCTACTAATCAGCTTGTTACGCCTAACCCTAAATATACTTTAAGCGGTTCGGGCAATATAAATATGTCGGTACAAAGCCAATCGGTAGAGACTAACATCTCAGGCTCCGGAAACGTTGATATGAGCGGCACAGCGCCTACTGCGCACCATACCATAAGTGGCAGCGGTAACATTAGCGCACTCAATTTGAATAGTGATGAGGTAAACATTACCATATCGGGCAGCGGCGATGCCTATGTACATGCCAATAACACCCTTGATGTAACCATTAGCGGCAGCGGAAAGGTACGCTATACAGGCAATCCACAGGTTACTACCCAAATTAGTGGCAATGGAAATGTGGCTCCTTATTAGGAGAGAGCCGAGAGGGGAGAGAAAACATTTTAAGAAGAGTTGCTGAATTTTAGCATAAATACAGCTAAAACTATAGCCCCTAATAGCCCGAAAAAACGCTTTTTCAGTGCAAAAACACCTCTTTTTTTGATTAAAAACGCATTAAAATCAATAAAAATCGCTTAAAAACATGGTTTTTTGAGAGAAAAACAGCTTTTTTTGACAACCTTTAAATTTTTAATCCCAAAATCCCCTCCACATAAAAATCGGAGGGGATTTTTTTTGCATTGACTTTTAATGTTGCAACAATTATATAACTTGCCTGTTGAAAATAACCTACCAATTCTAAATTTAAAAACTATGAGCGATACCAAACAAAAATGGGTGATTGACCCCGCCCACACCGAAATCAACTTTAAGGTAAAACACCTTATGATTACCACTGTTACCGGCACTTTTAAAGATTATGGCGCCAGCATTTACACCACCAACGACGACTTTATGACGGCTGAAGTAGACCTTTACTTAAATGCCGCCAGCGTTGATACCGGCAATGCCGACCGTGATGGCCATTTGAAAAGCGGCGACTTTTTTGATGTAGAAAACCACAAGCAAATAACCTTTGTTGCCAACACTTACGAAGCTGTTGACAACGACGGAAGCTACGAACTGTATGGCGACCTTACCATAAAAGGCATTACCAAACGCATTAAGCTTGATGTTGAATTTGGTGGCGTTATAAAAGACCCTTGGGGTAACGAAAAGGCCGGCTTTACCATTAACGGCAAAGTAAACCGCAAAGATTGGGACCTAAACTGGAATGCAGCCCTTGAAACAGGTGGCGTATTGGTTAGCGACGAAGTACGTATTAGCTGCGAAGTGCAGTTGATGCGAGCGTAATTTTTAGTTCGTAGTTGACAGTTCGTAGTTGACAGTAAACAACTAATATAAACCTAAAACAACGTATAAAGGGCTGCACTAAGTGCGGCCTTTTTGCTTTTGTTGGCTATGATATCTTGATTGATAAGATACTATGAACCGTCAACTGCGAACTGCCAACTAAATATTTACGTATTCTCTTTTGCCTAAAAACTTTGGCTTTTTGTGGAAGATGTATAAGTCGAGGACGGCTTTGAAACGGGCCAGCGGCTCGCGGACTGATGTGCGGCGATTGCCTGCACCACCAACAGCTTTGGCATTAAACGCAACAGCATCAATACCATAGTTGCGGGCAATAAACAAGGCGCGCTGGTTATGAAATTTTTGCGATATAATGGTAAACCGGCTTTGCCCAAATACTTTTTTACAGCGCACTACCGAATCTAACGTGCGGAAACCGGCAAAGTCGAGCGTAATGCAACTATCAGGCACGCCTTTGGCAATTAGCGCCAGACGCATTTCTTCCGGCTCGTTATAATTTTTAATATGATTATCGCCGCTTACTATCAGGTGTTTCACCTTACCGGCATGGTATAATTGTGCGGCAGCATCTATGCGGTAATTAAAATATAAATTGCCCCGCCCGTTAGCTAATGTGCTTGATGTGCCTAAAACCAGCCCCACATTATTTTCGGGTATAACACTTACATCGGTATACATATAGTTTGATGACCGGTTTATTACCAATGCATTGCTGAACACTACCGCCAAAATAAAACACAAAGGTAAATCAACCAAAAAGGTATTAAACCAAAAGCGGCGGCGCAGCAATAGGGCTAAATTAATGAGCGATAATACGGCTTGTTTTACTTTACCGGCAAGGGTTTTAAAGCTATTGATGCTGAATAATTTGCGCAGGCGCATGGCGGTGTGTTTGGTGGTATAAAAGTAGGGTCTAAACGGGTTGCTTGCCAACTTTGTTGCTATCCTTTTTTCTTATATAACCCTCTTTTTTAGGAAAAAATAACACCCTGCCTTAAAGGTAAATAATACATAAGTAAGGGCAAAGCCCTATTGGGCAAGCATTAGCCAATAGGGCACGGTACTTTTGCACCCTCAATTGGGCATCAAAAACAGCCTCACATTCTGTATTGCATTAGTATCAAATACTATTTTTTGTTTTCTAAAATTTGTACCCTAACTGTTTTCCACATATGAAAATGAAACGTTTATTACTTACAATGGTTGTTGCCATTGTAGCAGCAACAACGGCCTTTGGCCAAACCCGCAACTGCGGCACTACAGAGTATACCAACCAGCAAATGCTGGCCGACCCATCCATAGGCATACGGATGGACGAGATTGAAACCTTTACCAATACCTACATTGCCGATGGCAACCATGCTAAGGCAACAGTAACCATTCCTGTAGTGTTTCACGTACTATATAACACTACCGCGCAAAATATTTCAGACGCCCGTGTTTTGGCACAGTTAAACCAATTAAACCTTGATTTTGCCCGCTTAAACAGCGATGCCGGTAATACCCCCGCAGCATTTGCAGGCCTTGCGGCTAACACCAACATACAATTTTGCCTTGCCCAGCGCGACCCTAGCGGCGCGGCTACTACAGGCATTGTACGGAAGTCAACTACGGTTACCTCGTTTAGCAGCAATGATGCCGTTAAATACAGCGCACAAGGTGGAGATAACGCTTGGGATGCTACCAAATACCTTAACATATGGGTATGTAACTTGGGCAGCAGCTTATTAGGCTACGCCCAATTCCCCGGCGGCTCAACCGCTACCGATGGTGTAGTAGTATTATTCTCATCGGTAGGCAGTTTAGCTACCCCCGGTACAGCTACAAACTACAACTATGGCCGTACAGCTACCCACGAGGTTGGCCATTGGCTTAACCTACGCCACATTTGGGGCGATGCTACTTGTGGCAACGACCTTGTGAGCGATACCCCAACCCAGCAAACATCAAACGGCGGCTGCCCTGCATTTCCGCGTGTAACATGCAGCAACGGGCCCAATGGTGATATGTTTATGAACTACATGGACTATACCTATGATGCTTGTATGAATATGTTTACCGCAGGCCAAAGCACCCGTATGAATGCCTTGTTTGCTACAGGCGGTGCCCGTGTAGGCCTACTAACATCGTTAGGCTGTGTTGCCCCCGGCACTACATCGTGCGGCACGCCTGCAGGTTTAACTACATCTGGTATCACTACATCGGCAGCTACCATTAGCTGGGCTGCGGTAAGCGGTGCTACAAGCTATACTGCCCAATACCGCATAGTAGGCGCAACCACTTGGACAAATGCTACCGTAAGCGGCACATCGGCTAGCCTTAGCGGCTTAACTGCTGCCACCAATTACCAATGGCAGGTGCAGGCCAATTGCAACGGCACGTTAGGCACTTTTGCAGCATCAACATTTACCACTTCAAGCAACCCAACATCGTGCGGTACGCCAACCGGTTTGGCTTCTTCAAGTATCACCTCATCGTCGGCAACAGTAAGCTGGGCGGCAGTTAGCGGTGCTACAGCATACAATGTGCAGTTCCGTTTAGTGGGTGCAACAACCTGGGTAACCGGTACAGTAACCGCAACATCGGCCAGTATAACAGGCCTTACCGCCGCCAGTAATTACGAGTGGCAGGTACAAGCCAACTGCAACGGCGCATTAAGTGCATTTGCAGCTAGCACATTTACCACCCTTGTGGCATCAACCTGCACTGATACGTATGAGGCTAACGAAAGCCGCAGCGCAGCTAAGGTTATTGCTACCAACACCTACATAAGCGCCAAAATTGGCACCAGCACCGATAGGGATTACTTTAGGTTTACCACCACCTCATCGGCACGCAACATAAAAATTACGTTGGATAACCTTCCGGCTGATTATGATATCCGCCTTTACAACTCTAGCGGCACACAGTTAGCCATATCGCAAAACGATGCCCTTGCTACCGAAACCATTACCCGCAACACCACCAGCTTCGGCACCTATTACATACAGGTTTATGGCTACAACGGCGCATTTAATGCAAACACCTGCTACCGCCTGTTGGTGCAAACCGGTTCAGCATCATTCAAAACTATGGATGGGGTAGATGAAGAAGTTGTAACCCTTGAGCCTGTAGATGTGTTGACATTGTTCCCTAACCCTAACAACGGCCAGTTTACCCTACAACTACTTGGCGACAGCGACGATGATGCCAACGTGCGCGTGTTTGACGTAACCGGCAAAATGGTAATACAACAACGCTACGCTGCCACCAAAGGCGAAAACCGCTTTACTATGGATATGGCTTCAGCCCCTGCAGGCATTTACTTTGTAGAAGTAACTGTAGGCACGCAACGCTTTGTTAAAAAGATGATTAAAGAATAACCCCTCTCCCTAAATCCCTCTCTCCGCCTAAGGCGGACGAGGGACTTTAAAAATAGTAGGAGTAAAAATTAAGCTGGAAAAGCTGGAAAACCCCGTCTGCCATTGGCAGATGGGGTTTTTGCTTTTTGGGCGTTTGCGCCTTAGGCGCACCGGGCTGTTTGCTGTAGCGGCTTGCCTATCGCAAGCCGGCTGCCGCTTTCATCCCTAACGCAAACTCCCCCGGCACTTCGTGCCACCCCCTCAAGAGGGGGAATAAATATGCTAAGGCTTAACTCTCCCTTACAAAGGGAGTACCCGAGTGTAACGAGGGGGAGGGATTTTTTGATGCGCCAGCCTGCGTTAGGGATAGCAGCGGCAGCCCCGAACGCAGTGAGGGCTACAGCACATAGCCCGGCCCCGCAAAGCGGGGAAACGCCCTGGTAACCTCACCCCACCTCCACTGCCTTTGGCGTGTCGGCACCCCTCTCCATTTTATGGAGAGGGGAAAGCCATACCGATTGATCGGGATGGCAAGGGGAGAGGTAAACTGAAAACTAACAACTGCCAACCATGAACTAAAAAACACTACTTTTACGCTTTGATTGAGTAACCACCACTGATGGCTGAAGTTGAAGTAAAAGATACCGTTAAGCAAATATTTACCGACTATTTGGGGCAAAATGGGCACCGTAAAACGCCCGAACGCTACGCCATACTGGACGAGATATATTCGCACAACGGCCATTTTGATATAGAGTCGTTGTATGTGTTGATGAAGAACAAAAAGTACCGCGTAAGCCGTGCTACTTTGTACAACACCATTGAACTGTTGCTGGAGTGTAACCTAGTATCGAAACACCAGTTTGGGCGCAACCAGGCGCAGTTTGAGCGCTCTTTTAAATACAAGCAGCATGACCACCTTATTTGCCAAGATTGCAGCAAGGTGTTTGAGTTTTGCGACCCCCGCGTATACGAAATACAAAAGCTGGCCGGCGAAACGCTAAACTTTGCCATTGCAAGCCACTCGCTAAATTTTTACGGCCACTGCCAAAAGCTGGCCCTAGGCGGTAGCTGCGAACACCATCAACCAAAAACAGAAACTGTATAATGACCTTTGAGCACAGCATTAAGCCGCACAAGGGCTTCCATATTATTTCGTTTAAAGGCAACCTGTTTGACAAAAGCCAAACGGGCACTTTGTTTGAAGAGCTTGACGACCTGATAAGCCAAAACCACCGCCATTACCTTATTGACCTTGGCGGCCTTAACAACCTAGGTAGCGGCGGCCTGCAGGTAATGCTGCAAATACTTACCCGCGCCCGCAACAAAGGCGGCGAAGCTTTGGTTACCAACCCACCGGCACGCATTAAAAACTTATTGACTATTACCAAACTCGATACTATATTCACCCATGTGGATAAGCCCGACGAGGCTACACGCATATTTAACCAGGCAACCTAATTTAAATGGCAGTTGACGTATTATTAGGCCTTCAGTGGGGCGACGAAGGCAAAGGAAAAATTGTAGATGTTATAGCGCCCCGCTACAAAGTTATCGCCCGTTTTCAGGGTGGCCCAAACGCAGGCCATACGTTAGAGTTTGATGGCATAAAGCACGTGCTGCACACCATTCCATCGGGCGTTTTTCACGACGATAAGATTAACATTATAGGCAACGGGGTAGTAATTGACCCTATTACCTTTAAAAAAGAAATAACCGGCTTACACAAGCTGGGTGTTGATGTGCATGCGCACATTGTAATATCGCGCAAGGCGCACCTTATTGTGCCTACGCACCGTTTGTTAGATGCTGCAAGCGAAGCTGCTAAAGGCAAAGATAAAATAGGATCGACCCTAAAAGGAATTGGCCCTGCGTATATGGATAAAACCGGACGCAACGGCTTACGCATTGGCGATATTAACGCACCTGATTTTCAGCAGAAATACGATGCGCTAATTGCCAAGCATAAAACCATTTTGGCCCAGTACCCCGACTTTACTTACGACCTTACGGAGCTGGAACCCGATTGGTTTGAAGGCATTGAACTGCTTCGCACCTTTAAACTGATAAATAGCGAATATGTGGTAAACCAATACTTGGAGAGCCGCCAACATATTTTGGCCGAAGGTGCCCAAGGCTCGTTGCTTGATATTGATTTTGGATCGTACCCATTTGTTACCTCATCAAACACCACTACTGCCGGAGCCTGCACAGGCTTAGGTGTAGCCCCGTCGCAAATTGGCGAGGTGTATGGTGTGTTTAAAGCCTATTGCACTCGCGTAGGTAGTGGCCCTTTTCCTACCGAATTGGATGATGAAACAGGCCAAAAAATGCGCGACATTGGCCGCGAATACGGTGCTACCACCGGCCGTCCGCGCCGTTGCGGTTGGCTAGATTTGCCTGCCCTTAAATATGCCTGCATGATAAACGGCACTACGCAGCTTATTATGATGAAGGCCGACGTACTAGACACGTTTGAGACGATTAAAATATGCACCGGCTACAAATTTCGTGGCGAGGTAATTGACCATATGCCTTACGATATTTGCAACGAATTGCCCGAGCCTGTTTACGTAGAATTAAAAGGCTGGCAAAAAGACTTAACCGCTGTAACCAACGAAGCTGACTTTCCGCAAGAACTGCGCGAATACGTTAAGTTTATTGAAGACTACATGCGTTTGCCAATAACCATCGTATCGCTGGGGCCGGACAGGAAACAGACGATAGTGCGTTAGTTGGTGGTTGACGGTTCGCAGTTGACAGAGCGTCACACTGAGCTTGTCGAAGTGTAGCGATATAGAAATTAAAAATCCCGCTTAGGCGGGATTTTTTTATTGTCCAAAGCTTATAGTAGCCCCAGCTTCTCTTTAATATCATTCAGTATCCGGGTATTTTCATACGGGTAATCGTAGCCCGGCTCGGTTAGCTTTGCATTGGGTATATAGCTAGCTACGTAGTTTCGTATACGAACCCGTTGCTCGTTGGTATACCGTCCGCCAATAAGCACCAACTGTAGGTTTGGGTAGGCATTTAACAATTCCATTCCTTCCTCTTCGCTAAAAGCCCCATAGGCGGTTATGCCTCCTAGCTGTTTTATAAGGCTTACCACCTCATTCATGCGCAAGGGGTTGCCACCAAAAATAACCATTGTCGGGGCGCTGGGGTTGCTATCTATTACTTCTCTTACAAGGGTTTCCATACATTTTAATTTAGGTTGATACCACGTTGCATGGGCACTTCAACAAAAACCAATTCGGCAGTTTTAGTAGCGGTAATAGTTACTTCGGTTGTATCGTAGCAACCTATAGCATCACCCTCGGTAAGAGAGTTGTTGGCTATTGCAACTTCGCCACCGCCATTGTGTATATATACCCCATTGCCTAGCATGTTTAATTTATAAGTAACGGTTTGCCCGGCTTCTAACGTAAGCACGCTAAAAAAGGCATCTTGGTTTATTAGGGCAGTACCATTGCGCCCGTCCGGCGATAGGGCCAGCAACACAGTATTTAATTTATCCTCAGCCGTAAATTTAAATGCACCATAGCGTGGGGCTACATTTTGTGTTTTGGGGTATACCCATATTTGGTAGCTATGAAAAGCCTCTCTTTCTGAAGCGTTAAACTCGCTGTGCATAATACCCGTTCCGGCGCTCATGGTTTGTATGGTAAGGTTATCAATAACCCCTTGGGTGCCGGTATTGTCTTTATGCGCTTGGGTGCCTTGCAATAATATGGTGGTTATTTCCATATTTTGGTGCGGGTGCATTCCAAAGCCCTGCGCGGCATTCACCCAATCGTCGGCAAAGCCACACAGTTCGCCAAAGTTAGTTTGGTAAGGCACAAAGGCGTATGCGCTCTTTTTCCAAGCATCGGTTTTATGTATACGGTCGGCGTTGCGCCTAATAATGTGTTGCATATAACTTAAATTATGCGTTGGTGTTTTTTGCCCTGTTTATAAAGAATAATAATGACGCTACAACTACAACATGCATAACATTAAGCACAATGCCGTAAGCCACGCCAATACCGGGTATGCCCACAAATGGGTTGGCAAACGATAATACCAATAATATAATTGAAACTATGGTAAAAATTTTAACGCCGTTGCCGGTAAACTTTTCAATTAAAAAAAATACAATAGACGCAATAAGGGTGGGCACTATGCTCGATATAATTACAGGAACAACTGTCATAGGGGTATTGGGTTGTATCATAATATCATCAGTAATTACGCCCACGGCGTGAAAGATGAAAAACAGTATAGCATTAACAACAGCGGCTGTGCCGGCAGCTAATAAGCCTGCAATAATTGATTGTTTAAAAGATAATTTTGCTTTCATTTTAATGGTTTTTTAGGTTATTTATTATTAAAAGTTAAAAATTAGTTTTGTATACAACTATTATTATTGGGCAAATTTTTTTTTATCGCCCCTTAATTTGTCTAATAAGCTATTGAGGTGAAAAGACTCTGAAACAGATAGTTTAAGCAACTCTGTCATCTGGGGCTTAATTTCTGCATCAAGCTTTTTAAGCAACGCCAAGCCTTCGTCTGTAATACTTATAACATACTCCCGCTTATCGGCCTCCGACTTTACTATGGCAACAAACCCCTTGTTTATCAGCTTCTTCATTAATGCCGTAATGTTTGATTGTGGCGCTACCATACGGCTAAGCACCTCTTTTTGGCACATGCACCGGGGGTGGCTGCCGCGCAGTATACGCAGTATATTAAACTGTTCGTGCGTTAGGTTATAGGGTTTAAGCACTGCCGAAATTTTATTGTACAGCCAGTTGGCAGTATACAATAGGTTGATATTGGCTTTTACCTGCTCATTATCAAACGGCTTGTTTTTTATTTGTTCTTCTATGCCCAAAGCAAAAATGTATAATGCAAATATAGGAACATATACCGATTAAAATAGTTTTGCATAAAACTATTTTTTTATAACTAATTTTGAGTGATGATTATAGTCAGGGCTCGTACTATGCAATTAGCCTACTTTTATAGCTAATACAAACCCAATATGCCAAACTACATACCCGCCGCACAGGCTGTGCAAGCCATTAAAAGTAACCACCGCGTATTTGTGCATGGCAGCGCGGCAACGCCTATACACCTTATAAAGGCTTTACTTGCTCGCAAGGCCGAACTGCAAAATGTAGAGCTGGTAAGCATTACCACCATTGGCAATGGCTTGTTTGACGAAGATTTGGGTACTAGCTTTTTTATTAACTCACTGTTTGTGTCAGACAATGTACGTGCTATTGTAAACGGCCCCGAGGGAGATTATGTGCCGGTGTTTTTAAGCGAGATACACCTGTTGTTTGAAAGCGGCATAATGCCTTTGGATGTGGCTTTGGTACATGTATCGCCGCCCGATGCGCATGGCTATTGCTCGTTAGGCGCATCGGTAGATGTGGCTAAGTCTGCCATAAAAAATGCCAAATACGTTATAGCACAGGTAAACCTGCAAATGCCGCGCACCCATGGCGATGGCTTTATACACGTAAACGATATTAACGCCATGGTAGCCATTGATGAGCCTTTGCCTGAGGTTAGCTACGGCAGCAAAATTACCGATACTACACGCCTTATTGGCGCGCATTGCGCCGGGCTTATTGAAGATGGGGCTACGCTGCAAATGGGCATTGGCGCCATACCCGATGCGGTACTGCAATACATGCACAACCATAAAGATTTGGGCGTGCATACCGAAATGTTTTCGGATGGGCTTTTGCCGCTGATTGAAAAAGGGGTGGTAACCAATAAATATAAAAAGAAACACCCCGGCACCATTGTTTCGGGCTTTGTGTTGGGTACGCGTAAGCTGTACGATTTTGTAGATGATAACCCGCTGGTGCGCCTGCTGGATATTGCCTATGTAAACAACCCGGCGGTAATACAACAAAACCCCAAAGTGGTAGCCATAAACTCGGCATTGGAAATTGATTTGACAGGGCAGGTTTGCTCCGATTCTATTGGCACATACCAGTATTCGGGCGTTGGCGGCCAAATGGATTTTATGCGCGGCGCGGCTATATCGCCCGGAGGGAAACCCATTATAGCGCTAAACTCAACAGCTAAAAACGGGGCATCTAAAATTGTTCCTTTTCTTAAAAATGGTGCCGGTGTAGTAACTACGCGGGCGCATGTGCATTATGTAGTTACTGAATATGGCATTGCCTATTTGTTTGGCAAAAACCTTAAGCAGCGCGCCGAAGCCTTAATTGACATAGCGCACCCCAACCACCGCGAATGGTTGAGCAAAGAGGTATTTGACCGGTTTGGGTAATTACAACGGCTGCTCCGTATTGTACTTTGTCTCGCGCAGCCTAAAATCTTCGGTTACAACAAAACATACGTTATCGTTTATATCGCTCACCGACCAGTTTTCTTCGTATTCCGAAACCTCGTCGTGCGAGAATAAATCGCAGAACACATCCAGTCTGTAAGCCTTGCCTAGCGTAATTTTCAGGTCGAAGAAATCGCCCACCTCAACAGTGCTTATCGAAATTCCTTCCAGCTTTTTAATAGCTAGATCTTGCTCTAATGCATCCTCCTCTTCTTCCTCATCGGGCAAAACAGCATCATTCCAGGTAGATAGTACTTTATCGTAGCGTGAAAGCCTCCATGCACAATGGATAAATATAGTATGGGTTTCGCCAAAATCGAGCGCTACCACGCCGCCATTTTCGCCACCGGCCGCAACATGGGTAATGGTTTTGCCGCTTAGGTCGGCTATTATTTGTTTAAACTTAGGGTTGATGGGTTCCATGGGTGATGCACTTTAGGGTGCAAATATATCGCATTATTTCCAGCCTCTAGCCTCAAGCCCCTAACGTCAAAAAAACCTATAAGCTATACGCTACAAGCTATAAGCTACTTCACTATCTTTACCCCTTAAAACATTAGGCCAGTATGACTTTATTTTCCGAGCGTTTACTAAACATGTCAGAGTCTGAAACCATTGCCATGTCGCGCCGCAGCCGCGAGCTTAAGGCACAGGGCATTGATGTGATAAGCCTCAGCTTGGGCGAACCCGATTTTCCTACCCCCGATTTTATTAAAGATGCTGCCAAAGCAGCTATTGACAATAACTTCTCATACTATCCGCCCGTAGCAGGCTATGCCGACTTACGCGCAGCCATTGCCCATAAGTTTAAACGCGATAACAATCTTGATTTTACCCCCGAGCAAATAGTAGTTTCAACCGGTGCCAAGCAGAGCATTGCCAACGCTATTTTATGCCTTATAAACCCCGGCGACGAAGTAATTGTGCCTGCGCCGTATTGGGTTACCTATATTGAAATTGTGAAGCTGGCCGGTGGCATTCCCGTTATTGTGCAGGCCGGTGTTGAGGCTGATTTTAAGTTTACCCCTGAACAGATTGAGGCTGCCATTTCGCCCCGCACACGCATGTTAATTTACAGTTCGCCGTGCAACCCAACAGGCAGTGTTTTTACACACGATGAATTGGCTGCACTGGCTGCTATGCTGGGCAAGCACAAGGACATTACCATTATATCTGACGAAATTTACGAGCATATAACCTTTGAAGGCAAGCACCATAGCATTGCTGAATTTGCCGAAGTAAAAGACCGCACCGTGGTTGTAAACGGAGTATCGAAAGGCTTTGCCATGACCGGCTGGCGCATTGGCTACATTGGCGCCCCGCTGGAAATTGCCCGCGCCTGCGATAAAATGCAGGGGCAGTTTACCTCGGCCGCATCATCTATTGCCGAACGTGCATCATTAGCCGCCGTTAGTGCCGACCCATCGGTATGCTACGGCATGCGCGACGAGTTTAAAAAACGCCGCGATTTGGTGTTAGAAAAATTGGGCGCTATAGAAGGCTTTCGCTGCAACAAACCTACAGGTGCGTTTTATGTTTTTCCTGATGTGTCGTTCTATTTTGGCAAGTCATACCAAGGCAAGCAGATAAATTCGTCAAGTGATTTTACTGATTTTTTAATTGATGTTGCGCACGTATCGCTAGTACCGGGCACTGCATTTGGCAGCCCCAACTGCATCCGTTTTTCGTACGCCACATCCGAAGATATACTAACCACCGCCATTAGCCGTATTAAAGAGGCTGTTGCAAAATTATCATAATGAAAATCACCGTTGACCAGATAAACCAAGTGTTTGCTTCGTTCAAAAAGATGAAGGCATTGGTTATTGGCGATGTGATGATTGATGCGTATGTAATGGGTCGTGTAGACCGTATTTCGCCCGAGGCACCAGTACCTATTGTACGTGTTAAAAATATTGAAAACCGCTTAGGCGGCGCGGCCAATGTAGCGCTAAACTTAGCATCGCTGGATATTACCCCCATACTGGCCGGTGTGGTTGGCGATGATGTTGCAGGAAAGACCCTTGCGCAACTGCTTAAAAAACACAAACTGAACACCTCTGGCATAATTGCATTTAAAACCCGCCCCACTACTGTTAAAACACGCGTAATGGGCAACAACGGGCAAATGCTGCGCATTGATGAAGAAACTGAAGAGCCGCTGAAAAAAGCCGAGCGCAAAAAATTCATTGACACTATACTAAGCCTGATAGAAACGGAGAAACCCAACGTAGTTATTTTTGAAGATTACGACAAAGGCATAATTGACGAAACGCTGATAGAACAGGTGGTTAAAACCTGCGCCAAAAAGAAAATACCCGTAGCGGTTGACCCTAAAAAGCAAAACTTTCTATCATACAAAAATGTTACGCTTTTCAAACCCAATTTGAAGGAGTTGCGCGAGGGATTACATACTGACAGCACCTTAGCTGAAGAAAAAGATTTATTTGACGCAGTAAAAAAGCTGGAGAAAAAACTGGGAAATACTTTATCGCTGGTAACATTATCAGAGCGAGGGGTGCTGATTGGCACCAAAGGCAAACATAAAATAATACCGGCACATTACCGCACCATTGTTGATGTATCGGGCGCAGGCGATACCGTTATAGCCGTTGCTGCTGCTTGTTTAGCCGCCGGTGCCGAGCCACAACTAATTGCAGAATTGGCCAACATGGCGGGTGGTTTAGTCTGCGAAAAACCGGGCGTAGTGCCCATAAATAAAAACGAACTGCTTGCCGAGGCACAAAAATTGCTGGCATTAAAATAAAGTACCCTCCCCAACCCCTCCCTAATAATAGGGAGGGGCGGCATTCTCCCCCTAAAATTAGGGGGAGATGTTGAGCAAAGCGAAACAGAGGGGGTACTAAATGAATACTGATTGACTAATAATTTTGAATTTGAAAATTCATCAAGGCATAGAAACCCCTTTAGACATCAACAACCCTGTGGTTACCATAGGCACGTTTGACGGGGTGCATATTGGCCACCAACAAATAATAAACCGCATTAAGGAGATTGCCCGCATTAAGGGCGGAGAAACAGTGTTGATTACGCTGTATCCCCATCCGCGCATGGTATTATTTCCTGATGACAATGATTTGCAATTGCTATCAACCCAAGACGAAAAAGTTGATTTGCTGCGTAAATACGGCGTAAACCATGTAGTTGTAATCCCTTTTTCTAAAGAGTTTTCGCGCCTTACATCATTAGAGTTTGTGCGCGATATTTTGGTAAACACCATTGGCACCAACACCCTTGTAATAGGCTACGACCACCACTTTGGTCGCAACCGCGAGGGCAGCATTGAGCAACTGCGCGAACTGGCCCCACAATTTGATTTTATTGTAGAAGAAATTCCGGCACAGGATGTTGACCATGTGCATGTAAGCTCTACCAAAATACGCACCGCATTGTTG
>JANOCJ010000168.1:0-1864 GCA_031412115.1 Flavobacteriales bacterium | reverse complement strand
TCTCCCAGTGGGAGAGGGTCGGCGAATCCCGATAGGGATGAGACGGGGTGAGGGAAAGCCTGTTCTCTTTTCATTGTTCACTATTAACTATCAACCACCAGTTTTTAACAACTGAGAACTGGCAACCGGCAACTGGTAACTTTTTACTACGTTTGCCCCCTAAAACGTATTTATGCCGCATACTATTATAGCAGGGGTTGGGCATTATGTGCCCGAAACCATTGTTACCAACGAGGAACTGATACAGCACATGGACACCACCGACGAGTGGATTGTACAGCGCACAGGCATTAAAGAACGCCGCTTTTTTACCGAGGGTAAAGATACCACATCATCAATGGGTACTGCCGCCGCCCGCATGGCTTTAGAGCGTGCCGGGGTTGACGCCAAAGAGGTTGAACTGATTGTGTTTGCCACCCTTAGCCCCGATTATACTTTTCCGGGTTCGGGGGTGTTGATGCAGCGCCAGCTGGAGCTGGAAGGCATACCTTGTATTGACCTGCGCGCCCAGTGCAGCGGCTTTATCTATGGCCTATCCGTTGCCGACCAGTTTATAAAAACAGGCATGTACAAAACGGTTTTGCTGGTAGGGTCTGAAATTCAGACCAACGTAATGGAGCTTAGCGACCGTGGCCGTGGTATGGCCGTTATTTTTGGCGATGGGGCCGGCGCCGTAGTGCTAAAGGCCAGCAATGAAGAAGGCCGCGGCGTACTATCAACCCACCTGCATGCCGACGGTAAATACGCCGAAAAGCTAATGGTGCAGCACCCGGGCAGCCAGCGCAAACAGCGCATTACGCACGAAATGATTGACGATGGCAGCTTTTTACCCTATATGGATGGCCCTTTTGTGTTTAAACATGCTGTTACCCGTTTTCAGGAGGTAATAGAGGAAGCTTTGAACCACAACAGCCTGAAAGTGGACGATATAGACATGCTTTTTCCACACCAGGCCAACCTGCGCATAGCCCAAACCATTCAACAAAAAATGGGCCTGCCCGATAGTAAAGTGTTTAACAACATACATAAATATGGCAATACCACAGCCGCATCTATACCCATTGCCCTTAGCGAGGCTTGGGCCGACGGCTTGGTAAAACCGGGCAATTTGGTATGCTTTGCCGCTTTTGGCGCGGGCTTTACCTGGGCTTCGGCGCTGGTAAAATGGTAGCATTTTATCCGACAAATGCCAAAAAATGTTTTTGCAGATAGGGAATATCTAGCTAACTTTGTAGTTACGTAATTTTAATATAGATGAAAAAATTTACTTTAGTTCTCCTTAGTGCTCTCATTACAGGAGTTGTTGCTGCGCAAGAGCCGGCAGTAAAATGTGGTTCAGACGTTATTTTGCAACAGGAGTTAGTCAAAAACCCTTTAATGGCGGCTGAACACCAACAGTTTTTAAACGATATGCAATATTACCTGGCGCATAACCCCCAGCTATTGCAAAAAAACACCTCGGGTATACGTGTTATACCGGTAGTAGTGCACGTAATACACGATGGTGGCTCTGAAAACATCAGCAAAGCGCAAATAGTAGATCAAATCCGCATTTTAAATGAGGATTTTCGCCTTTTAAATGCCGATGCATCAAACATTCCTGCTGCGTTTGACTCAGTTGCTGCCGATAGCCGCGTTGAGTTTCGCCTAGCTAACTTTGACCCCGAAGGTAAATGTACCGATGGTATTGTGCGCGTACAAAGTAAACGCACCAACAATGCCAGCAACCAAAACGGTGTTAAAGCCCTTAGCTACTGGGACCGCACCAAATACCTTAACATTTGGGTGGTGCAAAATATTGGCGGCTTTTCTAGTATAGGTACCGTTATTGGCTATGCGCAGTTTCCGCTGGGTGGCCCAACAG
>JANOCJ010000167.1:0-4802 GCA_031412115.1 Flavobacteriales bacterium | reverse complement strand
AGTTAAAACGCCTTCGGCAGTAGCGGTATCGGCAAATACTTCGGTCCACATTTTAAAGGTAGGCTCGTTGTAAATATCGTGGGTATCATCATTGCCTATGCCATACACCAGCCGACCGGCGGTAAGGGCGGCGTCCCAATACTCGTCCGATATGCGATAATGGTTCAACACTTCAACAAACCGGTAGTTGGTAAGCTGCGCCATATCTTCCAGCGTATGGCCATCCATAAACTTAGGGTGGGCAATGGCTACCAAACCTCCATTGTTGGCTATGTCATTTATTATTTGCTGCTTCTGCGATGTGTTTTGCCATAAAGGGTAATCGAAATACGATGACTTTTGAGCATTTATACCTAAAGCATGACTTTTAAATATATTTATACCATGCTCATAAACAGGTATGTATATTTTAGAGTAATTAGTCTCGCCTTCTTCAATGCTATGGTAGTTTGATACCCCCGTAACATCATACCCTCTTAAATAATAGGCCCAGGTTAGCTGCTCAACAGTATTATGCCCGTTTGTTATGCCTCCCCAAGCTTTTGTATGGGCATGAAAATTGCATTTTAATGTTTGATTACCAATAGTTTGATACGGGTTAATTAAACTATCGCCTGCAAATGGGGTAGGGGGCGGAAAATTGTAAATTGGGGTTTGAATATATACTAAACCTAAAAAGAAGGTAATAAATAGTATTAAGCTGATAATCAATTTGTAAAACACAATAAAAATACGTTTTATGGTTATCATGTTTTATGCGCTGCTACTTTATGGGTTTCTGGCAAATATAATCATTGCCAAATTATGAGAAATGGGCTATATAATAGTTCTGTTTATGGCTGTTTTACCCAAATATCTCGCGCGGAAGCCAAATGCCAATGGCTACGCCATAAAACAAATCGGCCCAAACAAAGCGCAATATGTTAAACAGGTATATAGCCCCAATAATGGGGAATGATATAATAGCCAGCAAGTTGCCGGTTTTAATTTTCTCTTTGGCCTGGTTAAAAATAGCGTTGGCATCAACATTTGAAGGCACAGCATGCATGCCTATAGAAACGCCCAGCCATATTAAAAAGTACGACAAAGGGTTTTCTACATCAAAAAACTCAATAGGCATATAGGCGGGCAGGCAAATAAGCAAACACAACAGCGTATTTACAAAAAACGGGCCCATAGATACTAAAAAGGTAGTGGTAAAATTTTCAGTCCCCTCGTGTATTACATAGCCAGCGGGGTTTCCAACCCTAAAGTAACAGGCGTCAAACACGGCCACATTGCGCAGGCGGCAAAAAAGCATGTGGGCAAACTCGTGCACTATAATGCCCGGAAAGGTAACAATGGCAATTAATTCTCCTGGTATAAAAAACATAGCTTATAGGGGTTTTACCCAACCGTTGGGGTATTTTTTAGTAAACTCTTCCATGGTTACAATCTGCTTGGCATACAATCTGTATTCTACCATGCGGTAATATTTGGCCGCTTCGGGCGTAGCATCAAGCGCCCAAGCTTTAGTCAGGTATTGTTCTGCTTTGGTTTTAAGGCTATCATGCCCTTCGGTAACGTATAGGCAAGAGTAGGCCGAGGCTACAAAGGCATTTGCCTCGGCATTGGTAGTATCGCCATACCACATTTGTAATGATGTGTTTAAGAACCGTAAATAGTCCTTATCATTATAATACATATTGCGCTGGGCCAATGTTTTGTAGTACTCAACATTATAATCTAAAGGCAAAACGCTGCAAAAGCTAAGTTCGCTGTAGGCTTCTTTTGCCTTGTCAAATATCAACAGGTTAAGGCCGTTGTAATAATGGTAAAGTGTTTTTAAGTCTTTCTGCTCGGGCACTTTGGCGGCAGCTTTGGCAAACAGTTCGGCCGTTAAAGGTATGTTGCCGGCCTCAATAGATTCTTTAGTTTGTATTACGTACTGGTAGCCTTGGTAAAATCGCCAGTTCCATATTACTGAAAAGAGTACAACAGCTGCTATAAAAGCCAGAAAACCTTTTACCCATAAAGGGAAAGCCCTGTTTTTGATATTTACGGCACAATTAGCACAAACGGGGTATTCTGCAATTTTGTCCAAATCAACCTCGCCATTGTCAAGCGAGCAAAAGGCACAAACGGTTGAATCGATATGTTTTTCAATAGTTACACCTTCGGGCACTTTTTTATCAGGAAAGGATGCTTCAATGCAATTATCGCAATATACTTTACCGGCTATACCAATGGTTGTATTGAAAGGATTTGCCTTAGTATCGCAATTTTCGCAATCAATGTATTTCATTTACAATGGTTTTGCGGCTAAAATATAAAAACTTAGGCAAGATGTAACAGGCTAGTGTTAATCTTCTAAAGACACTTATAGAGGAGGGGGCTTTAACTACACACCTAAACTTTACATAAAATACTATTTAACATAATATAAATTATGAGCAAACTTACTATAGCTAAAACCCTAGCTAATAAACGGAAGTAGAATTTACGGAAAAAGAAGATTGATATATATAAGTGCACAGAATTATATCAACAGCAACTATTATGAAACTTAGAAAACGAGTGCTAAATAATAACATAGTAAGGAAAGCCATGAAGAAACAAAATAAAAAAAATGTAGAAATTAACTTTAGCAGAATTCAAATTAAAGGATCAGCCAAAATTAAAATCATAAAGCTATTTAGTGGTTAAGCCTATTTTTATTTTTTTTACCACTACCCTATTGGCTATACCAACCTTTTTCGGGAGCATGTGCTATAAAAATACTATCGGTACCAGAATTGCCTATAATAATGTGGTTGTCTAAAGGATCTTTATAAATAGCAAAACCAACGCTGCCTGTGGGTAATGCCAGTGGCCTAAACATTTTCGGGTTGCCTTCCGTATTTGCCGTTATTAAAACAGCATCATTAGTTGCAGGCTGAAATTGTGTGCTACCTGTAGTGCTATATCCGCTACCATCTTTATTAGACTTAACTGAAAACAGGGCTGTGCTGGTTGAATCGTTTCCGTAAGCTTTTCTCCAATTTATACTGCCTGAATAGTCTACATTAAATAAAAAAGCCTGTGTACCTATCTGGCCATCAATAATTACGTTTTCTTCGCCTACTATAATTAACCTGTTGCCATTTTCAATTTCTATAGCCGAGTGTGGTATGTTTACGCCGCCATTGGGTTCGTCCATTATATAATCGAACAACGGTACGCCATTATTTTGGGTTCTTAACATATACACCAGCCCCCCATTACTAGTATAGCTATGTGTTCCTATAACTATTATGGTGCCACCAATTGCCGATTCGATAAGCTTATAGGGCACCTCATTGCCCGATTCGGGATAATTTGCTTTCCACATTACAGTGCCTGCCGGGGTTAATTTTATAAGGTATATATCATTAAACGAACTGAAACCATAGCTGTTTGATGCTGCCGCCAATAGTATATTGCCATCGCTGGTTTCAACTATATTATAAATAATATCGCTGCCGGTACCGCCAAATGTTTTGGTCCAAAGGGTATCGCCTGTGGCTGTAGTTTTTATTACCAGCATATCGTACCCATTACCACTGTTGCGGGTGGTAGTGCCACAAATAAACAAGCTGTGGTCATCGGTTTCAACTATACCATACGCCTTGCTAGTGCCGCCGGCACTAAATTCTTTACGCCACAGCGTTTGCCCCTCTTTGGTTGTTTTTAAAATAAAAATATTCGGACCTTGGTTGCCACAAATAAACAAGTTGCTATCGGCATCCATTACAACAGCATTTTCCGAACTGTTAATTTGCCCGCTATGCTTACTTATTTTTAATGTATTGGGTATAGAACCATCTTCCTGTTTTTTACAACATAGCAAAACTACTGTGCAGAGAATAAGCCCTAAAATCTTTTTCATGGATAGTATTTAAGAGCCTAAATATATAGATAATAAGAATATAGCATTCTAAGTAATGAACTATTTGCCCATTTGTAAGGTTGAGTTAAAAGCAATAAAAACAAATTATGCTGTTACGTAAATCGGGTAAACATAAACGAACCAAAAAACAAGCTGCCGAAACAGAGCAAGTAGACGCTAAGCCAACCCGCAAACGCGGCCGCTTTTGGCGCAGGCTTGCCCGAACGCTTGTTGTGTTTTTGGGTTTACTGGTTATTATATATTTAATATTACCCATTGTTGTAGTTAGCTATATGAACCGCAAATGGGCTACCATGCCTGAGTATGAGGGCCATTTAACATCGTTGGAGTTTGATATTTTTAACCTGCAGGTTAGGGCTAAGGGCATCACTATAAAAAAGAAAAACGGTAAAATTGCCGACCCGTTTATATACGTTAGCCAATCGACCATTACGGTAGACTGGGACGCGTGGGACAAAGGCACCAAAGCGGCATCTATTGTGCTCGACTCAATGGCCATTAATATTATTAAGGCGCCTTCGGCAGAACTGTCGCAAACATCGGCCGATACTGCTATATTTAACCTGGTAGAGGTAATGATGCCCATAACCCGCAACCGGCTTGAAGTAAAACGCGGCTCAGTTAGCTTTAAAGATACCCAAAGCTCAAAACCATTAGACATACATTTAAGCCACTTATATGTGCTGGCTACTAACTTAGAGAATGTTGATTCTACATCAGCATTGCCTGCCCATGTACTTTTACGTGTAAACGCTTATGGCGCGCCTGTAGAGTTGAATATAAATGCAAATGCCAAGGCTAAAGACAAGCGTTTTGCATTAACAATATCGGTAAAACGGTTGCCCATGCCCAACATAAACCACCTGCTGCGCGAGTTTGCCGAGTTTGACGTGGA
>JANOCJ010000166.1:0-8432 GCA_031412115.1 Flavobacteriales bacterium | reverse complement strand
GCAATTACCGGAAGGGCGTATCATCGCTACAGAGGGCGAAGCCGGGTTCCAGGCACAAACATTACCACCGGGAGTGTATTTTGCCAAATGGATATGGCAGTATGAAATTATTTTCCAGCCCTTTACCGTTATACCTACAGGCCGCATTGGTCTTGTATTAGCTAAAGACGGTGCCGAGCTTGAAATAGGCCGCATTTTAGCCCGTAAGGTGGAATGCGATATGTTTCAAAATGCGTCACAGTTTTTAGATAGTGGCGGGCGCAAAGGCCGCCAAACATCAGTTATGGCACCGGGTAGTTACCGTATAAACACACACCTTTTTGAGGTGGAAGTGGTAGATGCTGTAAACATACCCGAAAACGGCGTGGGCATTGTTACCGTGCAAGAGGGCGAACCGCTTGGCACTACGCAAATTGCGGGTAAAATGGTGCAGGGGCATAATAGTTTTCAGGATGTGGATGCCTTTTTAAATAACGGTGGCAGCAAAGGTTTGCAAGAGCAGGTTATTTTGGCCGGTACTTACTTTTTAAACCCATGGTTTGCACGGGTTGAGATTGTAAAAATGACCGAAATACACATTGGTTTTGTAGGGGTAGTTATCAGCTTTGTGGGCGAAGAAGGTGTCGACCTTTCGGGCTCTGAATTTAAGCATGGTAACATTGTATCGCGCGGGCAAAAAGGTGTTTGGGCCGAAGCCTACGGGCCAGGCAAATACCCTGTTAACCCTTATATTATGAATGTAGAGTTGGTGCCAACCACCAATCTTGTACTTAACTGGGCATCAACCCGAAGCGAGAGCCACATGCTGGATAAAAACCTATCTACCATTACCGTGCGTAGTAAGGATGGTTTCCCTTTTAATTTAGATGTGTCGCAGATTATACATATACCAACCATGGAAGCGCCAAAAGTAATTGCGCGCTTTGGTAACATGGCGAATTTGGTTACGCAGGTGTTAGAGCCTACTATTGGTAACTACTTCCGTAACTCGGCGCAGGATGCAGAGGTTATAGACTTTTTAAAAAGCCGTAAAGAGCGTCAGGATTCAGCCAAAATGCACATTGGGCACGTGTTAGAGCAATACAACGTATATGGTGTTGATACACTTATTGGCGACATTGTTCCGCCGGAAAGTTTGATGAAAACCCTTACCGACCGTAAAATTGCTGAAGAACAAAAAGTAACCTATACTACCGAGATGCAGGCGCAGGAAACCCGCCAGGTGCTGGAGAAAGAAACAGCCATTGCCGAAATGCAAAAGGAAATTGTAAAGGCCGACCAAGGCGTTGTTATTGCCGAGCGTATTGCCGATGCAAGTGTGAAGAAAGCTACGGGTGATGCTAATAGCGTACGTATACAAGCCACGGCTGATGCTGACCGTTTACGATTAATGGCAACAGGCGAGGCCGAGAAAACCCGCTTAATGGCTAAAGCCGATGCGGAGAAAATTGAGTGGATAGCTAAAGCCGAAGCGGAGAAAATCAGCATTACCGGTACTGCCGAAGCACAGGCCATATTAGCCAAAGGTAAATCGAGTGCTGAGGCTTACCGCCTTGCGGTTGAAGCTATGGGCGGCGATAACTTTACGCAGCTAAAAGTGATGGAAAGCATAGGTGCACAAAAAGTAAAAATTATGCCTGACATTTTAATTGGCGGCGGTGGCGACTCATCAAACGGGCCTATAAGCGGTTTGTTGGGCTTGAAATTGCTTGAAGATTTAGCTAAGAAAAATGACGAGAAAGGGTTAGATAACACTACGCCTCCGGCATTAAATAACTAAGCAATGAAGAAAGTAATTATTGCTATTTTATTTGTTTTAGTATACGCTATTGCAATAGCACAAACACCTGAAAACCGAAACCCTGAATATACGGCTACAGATACTACGGATGAAGGAGTAATATATACAATTGTTGAGCAAATGCCTTATTTTCCGGGTGGCGAAGAAGCCTTGCTAAAATACTTAGGCAAAAACATTAAATACCCCGAAATTGCCCGCGATGCCAATACCCAAGGCACTATATTTTTAACATTTGTTATTGATGAGGATGGAGAAGTAACAAAAGTTCAGGTATTACGGGGCTTAACAGGAAAAGGTGCAAAGGATTGCGCAGATGAAGCTGTAAGGGTAGTTAGCGAAATGCCCACATGGGCACCCGGCATACAAAACAAAAAGGCTGTAAAAGTTCAATACAACTTGCCTCTAAAGTTTACTATGCGTAGCGGTAAGAAGAAAAAAAGCAAGAAAAGGAATGAAGAATAATTTAACAATGAAAAAGATAACTATAGCTTGTTTAGTATTGCTTGCAGCAGGTAAACTTATTGCACAAACTCCTGCACAGTCTACACCTCCGCAACAAGAAGAATTTATTGTAGCGGACATTCCTGAACCACCGGCAAACACAAAAGGTAAAAAAAGTAAAATTTACCAAACTGCCGAGCAAATGCCTCAATTTATAGGTGGCGAAACGGCTCTATTAAAATTCCTCGGTAGTAATATTAAATACCCATCAGAGGCAATAGAAGCCGGGACACAAGGCACATTATTTATAACCTTTGTAATTACTAAAAAAGGTAAAGTTGAAAATGTACAAGTGTTGCGTGGCCTAAAAGGCGTAGGTGCTAAAGCATGTGCATTAGAAGCGGTGCGTGTTGTAAAATCTATGCCTAAATGGAAACCGGGCAAGGACAAAGGCAAAAAAGTTGATGTACAATACAACTTGCCTGTTAAATATACTTTAAGGTAAAAGCAATTATTGGCTCTAAAAAAAAATCCCCTCTCATTAATTTGTGCGGGGATTTTTTATTTTACATTATATTAGTGCATGGATAAATTTATTGCCACTATACACCGTATTGAAAAACTGAATACAGAGGAGGCATTAGCACTTAAACAGTTTACCACTGTTGCGCAAACACGCTTTTTAAAGAAAGGGGAATACCTGCTAAAGCCAGGAGAGGCTAACGAGCTAATGGTACATATTGATACAGGCATGCTTCGGCAATACCTTACCGATGCTAACGGCAACGAAAAAATATTGCAATTGTATACTGAAGGGTGCGTGTTTGAAGACTGCACAAATTTAACAATTGGCAACACTATGCAATATGCTATACAGGCGTTAGAAGATTGTGAACTAACTTGTTTTAGCCTGCATGATATTTTGCAAATAAGTGATAAATACCCTGTATTTCAAAAAGTAGGCAGCCTTATTACTTCCATTAATTTGCAAAGCTATAATGAGCACACAGCAATATTGATGAAATATAGCCCCGAAGAGCGTTATAAATATATGCTTGAACATAAGGCAGCATTAGTACAACGCCTATCGGTTACGCACCTTGCCCAGTATTTAGATATGTCGCGCGAAACATTGAGCCGCATGCGGGCAAAGGTTTTTGAAATAAGTATTTTGTGATTAAAATCACAATGATATATAAATAGGAGTGGCCATCTTTGCCATTATGAATGAGCAGCAATATCCAACACTATGCTTTTTTGGCAAAGAATATTTTACACCTTTGCTATTTGCTGATAATACATTTGTATTTAATTGGGAGTTAACACCCGGACATGCGGTAATAGAGCACATTCATCCTGATGTAGAAGAGGTATTTGAAATTACAGCAGGCGAAGTTACCTTTAAAATACAAGGTAATACGATGCTAGCAAAAAAGGGCGAAACTATTAGAATTGCCAAAGGAATTCCGCACGAAATAAAGAATATATCAAAAGAAAACGCTACATGCAAAGTATTGTATTACCCTGCGGGCGACCAAGGTAAATTTTTTGATATTGGGTTATTTATTTTGAAAGAAAAACCAAAAGCCAACGGGTCGGCAGCAATGGTATTTAAAATGATGTTTGTATCAAAACAAATGAACTATAAAGAATTTTCAACCCCACCAAATGCTGCCGGAAAGCTATTTTTTGCTGCACTATGGGCACCAATAAAACTATATGGCACTTTAACAGGCTGGAGTAAAATTACACAACGCTACAAAATATATAAAACCAATGCTGTTCCGCAATAAAAATTACCTGTCTATTTTCAAAAAAATCCCCGCACATTAATTTGTGCGGGGATTTTTATTATAATTGGTCTTATATACTCGCAGATGCATTTAGGAAGAACCACTATAACTTTACTGTTTAGCCTTCTATTGTTAGGTACATTTCAGTCTTGCTTGCAGCTTAAATCTACGCGAATACTAAATTCTTATCTAACAGCTAACAATATAAAATATTGGGATACAAAAGTTGGATATAGCTGGCGGTTTTCCATGGCGGATACATCATTTACAGAGTATAGTTATAATAAGGAATTGAATAGGATACAGGCAAATTATGGCGATGTATTGGTTAATAACCTAAAATGGAAAATAAGCAAGGGTTATTTATATTTTGGCCCGAATGGTAGATGGGATATAAAGTATAGGATTGTTTATTTGTCAAAAGACAAGTTGATTGTTATTGATAGGGATAAATCGTGGGGAAAAGACACATTGTATTTTACCCCATCGTTTGACCAATCAACCGTTCCAAAAAATAGCCCATAGTAATACTTGACACTAGTATATAGACGAAAAAAATCCCCACACATTAATTTGTGCGGGGATTTTTTATTTTCAGATTGCCTCGCTACGCTCGCAAAGACGAAATTAAACAGTTGCAACTATAGGGCTGGTTTTCTTAGAAAGTAATACCAGCAACACAGCGGCAATAATTCCAAGTATTAGTTCGGTAGCTAACCATTGCGTAACAAAGGCATTGGGTGCGCCCTCTATAGCTATACTGTATAAACGGCCTACAACAAAGCCCCAGCAAAAAAGGGCGGTAATAAGCAGCGCTTCGCGTTTCATTTTAAAGGCACCGTATACCATAAACACACCTAAAAACAGATTTACAAAACCGTAGTTTGCGCGCACAGAATTTAGCGCACTTACGTTACCCAGCGTTACATTTACATTGTCGAACACCGCTTGGGGGTTAGCTATGGCCTGCACGGCAACGTTGATAAAGGCAAGGCCTACAAAAATTAAAAATCCGGTAATTACTTTATAAAGCGTTTTCATACTGATAATTTTTTGGTGGTTAATACACTGCAAAACTATCGCACCCTACAAGGACAAACATTGATTGAAATCAACGTTTTTTTAATCGGCTTAATGTTTCGGGTGTCATACGTAAGTATGATGCTATGTGCTTGTTAGGTATTAACTGAAACACATGCGGGCTGCGGCTTTTAAGGCGTTGGTAGCGCTCTTGTGGCGAGTTGGTTAGTAGGTCAATTTCGCGTTCAATCTGTGCTAAAACTGCCTGCTCAATCAGCTTGCGCCAAAAAGCGGCAAAGGTGTTGTTTTGTTCTACAAAGGCATATAAATCGGTACGGTGTATACCAATTAACTTAGCTGCTTTTATGGCTTCAATATAAAATTCAGAGGGCTTGCCACTTAAAAACGACGGTGAATCTTGCAGCAACGTTCCGGGGTAACCAAAACCCACTACAATTTCCTGCTCTTCAGTTTCGTAGCATATCCTAAACGTACCTTCTAACACAAAATACATATAGTTTTCTGCCTGTCCCTTAGGGTTTAATAATTCACCGCGAGACAAGGAACGTTCAGTATTCCACAACGCCAACAGCTCTTCTAACTCCGCTGCTTTTAGTGCAGGAATTAGCTTTTGTAAAAATGCGTTGAGTTGTTGCATTGGGCAAATATACTATTCAGCATACTTATTCAGTTCTAAACTCCAATTATATTCTTTATATTTTATTTTCGGATGGGCATCATTGGCTATTAAGCCCTGCGCTTTCAGTATTTTCAAAACGCCTTTCTTTCCGCCAAAATCAGCCTTAAACCAAAGCATAAGTTTAGGCACTGTTACGGTGTTGGCTATGCTATCAAAAACTACCTCCTGATTGAGATAATTTTTGGTAGCTAAATCAAGTTGCTTGCCAATAATTTCGGGTTTGTAAAAGGCAATGGGCGGACAGCTTTTAGCCCCGCAGTTTAGGGCAAAATGTATGCGGTAATCAACAGCCTTTAGCCTATGTGTTTTTTCAAATTTATTGGGAAACCATTTATTAAAATACCCTAACGATAATTTATTTTTTGAGTGCCTTAAAATGCCATGCTCAATAGCATCTAAACTTAATTTTTGTCCGGCAATAACACAGTTTGTTGCGCTGAAGAATTGGCTCCGTTTAACGTACAACCCGCTATTTTCTTTCAGCTTTATTTGGATAAAAGCGTTGTAGATATTCAACCAAAATGCCAATTTTTCATCTTCGGTTTGCAATTCATCAACCAAAACCTGCGGGGCAACGGAGACCAAACTATCTAATTGCGGCCGCGTATCTGCACCCGTTTTAACATTATATAATAAATTTTGCGATAGGGCTATCAAACCAAATAGTATAAGCTTCATACCGGTAATTAACAAAAATTTTAGCACATAGTTTTAGTACCGTTTATGGAATTGAAAAGGTTAGTACATCTAACCAAAGTAAAAACAATAATAGATATGAGACATATACTTACACTAGCATTACTTACTATAGCTATAGCAACCAATGCACAACTTAAAACAACCAAACTATCGGTATTTAAAAACGGAACGTTCTTCCTTAAAAAAGAAGGCACAGTAAAATTTACTGATAGATACGGCTATATTACCGTTCCGCAAGATGCCCTGTATGGCACGTATTGGATAGCCGCAGCAGCCGGTGTAAAAATGCAGGGGCTAAGTATTAACGTTGACACTGTAAAGAAAGACAGGCAGTGCCGCACCCTGCACGACCTTGTTATTGCCAATGAAGGAAAGGTAGCTACCATGCGCTTTACAGACAAGTTTGCGCAAACAGAAAAGCCATCGTACCGAATGATAAAAGGCACTATTGTTAGTGCCCAGCGCAACGGTTTTGTACGGGTAAAAACTATGGAGGGCAAAACACTTTTTATACCCATAAGTGAGTTGTATGATATAGAATTTGATAGCAACCCAACCGAAAAATATCAGATTGATACGATAATGAAACGCGCCACTTTTGTGTTGGACAACGATGCTACCGAGGCTGCATTTACTACCCTTTCACTACAAATGGGCATTACCTGGACACCATCGTACTACATAAAATTAAAAGACGATAAAACGGCTATGCTTACCATGAAGGGTACGCTGGAAAATAACAGCAGCGAGGATATTAAAGACTGTGAACTGGACCTTGTTGTTGGTGGTAACCCAACGCTGTTTTTCAATCAAACGCTCGACCCTGCATCGGCCTACATGGGCGGGCATAACTACGTTAAACAATTGGTTACAACTAGCTATAATAACAATACTTACGGCGGTGCTGTAATGGACCAGTATAATATGACAACCAACACGGCATCTGGTGCTAAATATAAAATTGCACAAGAAGATAATACCTACGTAGCCCCGCCCGTAACATACGACGAAGAATATGATGCCGTTGGCGAAAAGGTATCTAACTTCTATTATTTCAACGCAGGTAAAGTATCGGTTAAGCGCAACGGTATTGCCATTGTGCCGGTATCTAATACTACCATTCCGTACAAAACTATTTACGATGTTGACATAACCGATTTTGCTGCAGTAGCGCAGCGGGGCAGCGTAATAGAAATGGAAGAAATGCAGCCCTTTGATGTATACCAGTCTATTAAATTTACTAATAAAGGCACCGTGCCGCTTACATCAGCATCTATATTTTTGGTAAATGAAAATGACAAGCCCATTGCGCAAAGCCAAATAAAATACACCCCCGCCGGTGCTGATGCTTTTATCAAATTGCAAAAAGCTATTGACATAATGGCTAAAAGTAAAGACGTAGAAGACAAACGCAAAGACCGCGAGTTGACCTACAAAAAAGTGTCGTACGATAAGGTAACCGTAAAGGGCACTATTGAGCTGCAAAACTACCTTGACAAAGCCGTAACCTTAAACGTAAAAAAAGCCATAACCGGCGAGGCTACCGAGGCTAAAGAAGGCACCTTTACCACCCGCAAACTAAGCGGCAGCCCCAACTATACTTCAAGCATAAAATGGGAAGTAACAGTACCGGCCGGCGAGAAAAAAACCATTACTTTTTACTACGATGTGTTTGTACAAAGCCCACCTAAGAAATTGTAATACTAGAGCTGACAGAATAAAAAAATCCCCGTCTCGTTTTAAGCGAGACGGGGATTTTATATTTTAGATTGCTTCGCTTACGCTCGCAATGACGTTCTCGTTAACTATGCTACTACAGCAACTCCATCCAACACGTCGTTAAAACGTTTTTCAGTGCGGTTTTTCCAAGCGCCTTTGTGGTAAGCGTAGCCTGCAATAAGCGGCATAGCTAAGGTAGCTTCGGCAAACACCATTTGCTCATTCACTACGTCAACTTTACCCCACGAGCAAGCCTCTT
>JANOCJ010000165.1:0-3645 GCA_031412115.1 Flavobacteriales bacterium | reverse complement strand
ATTGGGCTTGGCAAATATGTTACAACGGCATCAAGCATGGTTTGTACACCTTTGTTTTTAAAGGCCGAACCACATAGTACCGGGGTGATTTTCATATCGCAGGTAGCCTTACGAATAGCTGCCATCAATTCTTCTTCAGTGATTGACGCTGGGTCATCAAAGAATTTTTCCATTAGTTTGTCGTCATACTCAGCAACCGACTCAACTAATTTCTCGCGCCACATAGCAACTGTGTCAACCAAATCAGCCGGTATAGCAATTTCAGTAAAGGTCATGCCTTGTGTAGCATCATCCCACTGAATGGCTTTGTTGGTAACTAAGTCAACCACACCAATAAAAGTTTCTTCAGCACCAATTGGTACTTGAAGAGGAACTGCGTTAGCTGCCAAACGTTCTTTCATTTGGGCAACAACGCTAAAAAAGTCAGCACCTGCACGGTCCATTTTGTTAACAAACGCCAAACGTGGAACGTGGTATTTGTTAGCCTGACGCCATACAGTTTCTGATTGGGGCTCAACACCGCCTACTGCACAATAAAGTGCAACAGCGCCGTCAAGTACGCGTAATGAACGCTCCACTTCAACAGTAAAGTCAACGTGGCCCGGGGTATCAATAATGTTTACTTTATGTTTAACGCCACGGTATGTCCAAAAGGTGGTAGTAGCAGCAGATGTGATGGTTATACCACGCTCTTGCTCCTGAACCATCCAGTCCATAGTAGCTGCACCATCATGCACCTCACCAATTTTGTGGTTGATGCCTGTGTAGTACAATACACGCTCCGTAGTAGTGGTTTTACCGGCGTCAATATGCGCCATAATACCAATGTTGCGTGTGGTTTTTAAATCCTTGCTCATGACTTATCCTTTTCTCTTTTCTTTAATTAAAACCTAAAATGCGAGAATGCTTTGTTGGCCTCGGCCATACGGTGGGTATCCTCTTTCTTTTTGTGGGCGGCACCCTCACCTTTAGCGGCAGCCATTATTTCGCCGGCTAATTTGGCACCCATTGATTTTTCGTTGCGTTTACGTGCATACGAAATCAACCATTTCATGCCTAGGGCAACACGACGGTCGGGGCGAATTTCCTGTGGAATTTGGAAAGTTGCACCACCTACACGGCGGCTACGTACTTCAACGTTAGGCATAACGTTATCCAAAGCTTTTTTGAATAACTCAATACCTTCTTCGCTGGTACGCTTAGAAACTAAGTCTATCGACTCGTAAAATGTATTGAAGGCAACACTTTTTTTGCCATCATACATCATGTTATTTACAAAACGCGTTACAGTGGTATCGTTGTACCTTGGGTCCGGTGTTAAGGGACGGCGTTTGGCGGATGCTTTTCTCATTTCTTATGCTTCGCTATAAGTTCTTTAACTATTTTTTCTTGCCTTTAGCCGCTGGAGCTGCTCCTTTAGCACCTGGTTTTGGCTTTTTGGTACCGTATTTAGAACGGCGTTGGTTACGTCCTTCAACACCTGCGGTGTCTAAAGCACCGCGAACGATGTGGTAACGTACACCCGGTAGGTCTTTTACCCTGCCACCGCGTACCAGTACAATTGAGTGTTCCTGCAAGTTGTGGCCCTCTCCCGGTATGTAAGAGTTTACCTCTTTACCATTGGTAAGACGAACCCTGGCAACTTTACGAAGAGCCGAGTTTGGTTTTTTCGGGGTAGTGGTGTACACACGTACACATACACCGCGGCGTTGCGGACAAGAATCTAAGGCCGGAGACTTGCTCTTGGCCGGGTTGTGCAATCGCCCTTTACGTACTAATTGTTGAATAGTCGGCATGTACTATCTTTACTTTGTTTGTTATTATTAATAGTTTTATCTACTATATGTCTAAAAATAGGGGCTGCAAAGGTACAAGTAATATTTGATTATGCAACAGGGTAGGAGTTTTTTTTTGAAAGAATTTAACATTATACCCTTTTGCCCTGTAAATAGGCGTTTTAGTGCCTATTATAAAAATTTATAAACCGGGTATTTTTTGCGAGATTATTTCGCGGTAATCTAAATTGCCTCCAATGGCGACTTCAATTTCTTCTTTTTTATCGCTTGTAAAGCACATACGCATAAAACCGCATGTATAGGGCTTAAAGCATTGGTTACCAATATTAATAGCCGGCGGGGCAGCATCGCCAATCATTGCAATAAAATGTTCGCTTTTTTGGGCTATGGCCTGTTGTTGGCCTACAACCTGTTCTGTAATATCTTCGGTTACAAATAAATCAGCCAGCGGCATATCCGTAGTATACTCATCTAAACTGCGGTTGGGATAAATTATGGCAATACTATCAACGGTAAAACCACTTTGGGTTATTACATAATATTGAAAGGAAGCATCCAGCACATGCTGATCTTTTACTGAACGGGTGTTTTTAACCTCATACAGCCTGAGTGAGCCATTATCATTCACCACAATATCCATTATGGCATAGAGGCCATTATATAAGAAGGAAGCCTCGTATACATGCTTTTCTCCCTGTGCTAAAAAATGGCGGGTAATGGCAGTGGCTTGCTTATAAGCCCAAGGCGATTCGGGGCTTAAATCTTTGCCATTGGGAAATAGCTTTTGGGCCAGCACCCCAACATCAACCCCACGCTTAAATTTAACCTGTTCGTCGGCTGTAAGCGGGTCGCGCTGGTTGTAGTTGTTTTTATAGTAATAAAGCTGCTTGGCGCATTGCACCCCTTTTACAAAGGCTGATTTACTTATGTGGCTCATTAGTTCTCAGTTGCCAGTTCCCGGTTCCCAGTTAGTTGTCGTTTATGTATTAAGTAGTTTAATCTTTTTTAAAAAAGAATTAACTGGAAACCGACAACCGGTAACAGGCAACTACTTACTGGCTTACAACCAACCTTTTATTAATAACCGTGTTGCCTTGTTGCATGCGTACATTATATACTCCTACCGGCAATACTGCACCGCCGGTAACATCGGCCAACAAAACTACGTTGGCAATATTAGCCTGCACAGCAATGGTTTTTGCTGCTAGTTGGCGGCCGGTAATATCAAACAAAGTAACAATGGCATTGCCTGTTTGCACACCCGAAATACCAATTTGCGATTGGCTGGTAACTGGGTTAGGATAAACCGAAAGCACTGTAGCATTAGCCATTTCTTCAGTTAAGCCTACCAGTTTGCCTAGTATATTAATATCGTCAATATATAGGTTTTCTCCCTGGCCTGCAGCGGTAAGTTCAAAGCGGATAAGTACGCCCTGCTCGCCTGCAATATTGTTAATATTAACGGTTTCTAAACGCCATTCGGCGGCGCTGGTAGGGGTAAAAGCACTGGTGCCATTGGCTACTGTAGCTAGTGTTTGGCCCGATTTGGTTTGGCGGGTAACCCATGTTTCGCCACAGTCTTTTGATACTAATACTTTTAAAATATCGGCGTGGCTGCCATCGTATTGGTAGGCTACTTTATATGTCATAGTTAATGGAGATAAGGTAGCATTGCTAACGTCTATTACCGGGCTTACCAAGCTATGTTTGGTTGTGGCCGATAAGCTGCTGCAGGCAATTTTAACTGATGCATCGCCGGTGGCAAAAGCATCGGTAGTGCGCACCCAACTGGTGTTTGATGGCGACTGCACCTCCCAATTCATTAGCGCATTGGTAGGGTTTACCGGAA
>JANOCJ010000164.1:0-11750 GCA_031412115.1 Flavobacteriales bacterium | reverse complement strand
AGGTCGGCGACGACGAGTATGCGCATGACCTCTCCGGGTCGATGCACCGATGGTAAGCGACGGGGGCCGCCAGCCATACCGTTTACACTTTCGCCGCCCATGTTTTATATACTACCAGGCTTACCCCGAAATGATAAAAGGCTCTATGCTTTCAGATGCTATTTTAACTATGAGTAGCATGAATGTTATTGCCGGAGAATTAGATGCGTAATTGATTATGTCAGAGATAAAATTTAAACCCGAAACAATGGCCAAAGTAGAGGCCATTATTAAGCGTTACCCCGAAGGCCGCCATAAATCGGCCCTGTTGCCCATTTTGCATTTGGCGCAAGAGGAGTTTGATAATTGGTTATCGCCGGAGGTGATGGACTATGTAGCGTCTATCCTAACCATCCAGCCTATCGAGGTGTATGAGGTAGCATCATTCTACACCATGTACAACCTTAAGCCGGTTGGTAATTATGTGCTAGAGTTTTGCAAAACAGGCCCCTGCTGCTTAGTGGGCGCTGAGCAAACGCTGGAATATATTAGCAAAAAGCTGGGCATTAAAGTAGGCGAAACTACGGCTGACGGTATGTTTACCCTTAAAACGGTAGAATGCATGGCCGCTTGTGGCTACGGCCCTATGATGCAGGTAGGCGATTTTTACTACGAGCATTTAACCGAGCAAAAGGTTGACCGCGTATTGGAATATTTCCGCAACAGCGACCCTCAAAAAGTATACAAAACCGACCCGCTTACCATTGCGGATTTAAAAAACTAAGCGCACGATGGGTTCAAAAGTAAAAGTATTATTAGAGCATATTGATAAGCCGGGCATTCGCGGCTACGACGTATACCGCGCAAATGGCGGCTACCGTGCTGTTGAGAAAGCCGTAAAAACCATGACCCCCGACGAGATAGTAAACGAGGTAAAAACTTCGGTGCTACGCGGCCGCGGCGGCGCGGGTTTTCCCACCGGTTTAAAGTGGAGTTTTATAGATAAGTCGAACCCTACACGTTACCTTGTTTGCAATGCTGATGAGAGCGAGCCGGGCACTTTTAAAGACCGTTACCTAATTGAAAATATTCCCCACCTATTGGTAGAGGGCATGATTGTATCGAGCTACGCGCTGGGTGCAAACACCGCCTATATATACATGCGTGGCGAGTTTCGCTGGCTGTTCCCTATTTTGCAAAAAGCCATTGATGAGGCCTATGCCAACGGCTTTTTAGGTAAAAATATTTTGGGCAAAGGCTACGACCTTGACTTGTACATTCAAGCTGGTGGCGGCGCCTATATTTGTGGCGAAGAAACTGCCCTTTTAGAGAGCCTGGAGGGCAAGCGCGGCAACCCGCGTATAAAACCCCCGTTTCCGGCTATTAAAGGTTTGTATGGCTGCCCTACAGTAGTAAACAATGTAGAGAGTATTGCCGTAACCCCTTGGATTGTAAACAACGGCGGCGCTGAATATGCTAAACTGGGTACAGAAAAAAGCCCCGGCACCAAGCTTATTTCGGCCTGTGGCAATATTGTAAAACCCGGCGTTTACGAAATTGAACTAGGCTTGCCTGTTGAAGAATTTTTATACTCAGACGAATACTGCGGCGGCATTGCCAACGGCAAAAAGCTAAAGGCTTGTGTACCGGGCGGTTCGTCAGTGCCTATTTTACCGGGCGAATTGTTGCTTAAAACAGCAGCCGGAACAGCCCGTAACATGAGCTACGAAAGCTTGTCAGACGGTGGTTTTGCTACCGGCTCTATGCTAGGCTCGGGCGGCTTTATTGTGTTTGATGAAAACGCGTGCATAGTGCGCAACCTATGGAACTTTGCCAGCTTTTACCACCACGAAAGCTGCGGCCAATGCAGCCCCTGCCGCGAAGGTACCGGTTGGATGGAAAAAGTGCTACACCGTATAGAACATGGCCACGGCACATTAAGTGATATTGATTTGTTGGTAGACGTTGCTAAGAAGATAGAAGGCAACACCATTTGCCCGCTGGGCGATGCTGCTGCTTGGCCTGTAGCCTCAGCTATCCGCCACTTCCGCGATGAGTTTGAGCTGCACGTAAAACACCCCGAATTGGTACGCCACCACTACATGAACGATTATACTACACCGGCTTTGCAGTTGGTGTAATTGTCCGAACAGGATAATAACTGATTAATACGATTTATATGATTAAGCCCTTGAACTTTCAGGGGCTTTTTTTATGGAATAAAACCCTCATTCCATCTAGAAAAACAATGAAATACGTTACCCTGTTACTACTTCTTATTTCAGTTGCCTTGCAAGCCCAGCGCGATACTATTATACTGGAGCAAACCCAATATCAGGTATATGACCAATTCCGGTTTACAGTGCATGCTAAAAAGCCAACGGCCTTTGGGCTGAATGGAGCATGTGGTGGTGGTAGATTAGTATATAAAATTTTCAAAATAACGGATAAGGATTCAGTGGGGTTGGTGTTTGATAATACCGGTACAATTATGGATTGCGGTATGCCTTATACTGTATCTGTTGATAGTTTTAAATCGCAACTGTTAGTTGGCATTAAACAGCCCGGACGCTATTCTATTGTTATTGAAGCCGAAGGAAGGTATATGCGCTCGGCAGTATTTACTATTGTGCCATTGCAAGCGGCCAATTACTATGGCATTGGTGAGTTTAGGGATTCATCATATAATTTTCCTAACGAACAGTATTTTACCCAAATACAAACTTATTTAAGCCTTAAAGCCAACGGAGAATACAAGTACAATTATGGCAGTATGCTAAGCGGAACGGGCTCCTATACCGTTAAAGGAGACAGTATTACCTTTAAACAGGCCAAGGGCGGCAACGCTGCGCCGCGCAACCCCGAATTATTACTAAATGGGGCATATAGATTTGGCTTTCAAAATGGTTGGCTGTTTTTATCTAAGGTAATAAGGCGAGATTCATATAGCTATAGCCTTAAGAAAGTGGCCGTTAAATACGCCGACAAATAATTTGCTTAGCCGCCTAACCATGTTTAACTCAAATTTTTTGAGACTGTATTCAGTAGCCTTTTCAGCATAAATTTTTCTATTACAGATAGCCCTTTGGTGCTTTTATCTTCAATAGTATTCCAGGCATCGGCTACGTGGTTAAAAGCTTCGCGGCCTTTGTATGTAAGGTATACCCGTGCGGTGCGCTTGTCTATTTTGCCTTTTACTTTTTCCAGCAATTCAACAGCTACCATACGGTCTATCATATTCGAAATAGTTGCCGGTTGTACATTCATCTTTTCGGCCAAGGCTGAAACTGTTTGACCGTCTTCTTGGTTTAAATAGTAAAGCAATAAATCTTGCCCGGCATGTATACCATGTTCTGATAGTAACGCATTGCTTTTGGTGCGCCGCTGCTTGCCTATTTGTATTAACAAATACCCTAAAGAGTCTTCCGTATTTCTCATTTATACAACAAAGATAAAAAATTAATTAGTCGGCTAATAAAATTTCGGTTGAAGATTTTTGATATGCTAAAATCAATCTCAAGAACAAAACCCACCCCTAACGTATTATTATTTATATACTTCTCTCTATTTAACCCAAAATGAAGATGAAAACCATAGCCACTATAATAGTGCCCATAGCAATGGCCTTATTAATAGGCGCTTGCGGCAACGAGCAGAATAACAATAATACCCCAGCGCCCCAGCCTAAGGATAGTATTGTAAGCATAACGAAAGATAATACGCCGGAGGCGGCTCCCGAAACACCCGTAACCCTTAATTGGAAAGAGATACGCAATGAACATACCGACAAACTGGTTACCGTTGAAGGTTACCTGCGCCTGCCCAGCTTTATGTACATAGGTGGTAATAAGTTGGAGATTGACCTGTTTGAGCGCCCTAACCAAAAAGGCGGCTACAGGCTTATTTGCAATATACCCACGGGCAGTATTGATAATACATCGTCGGCATTGGGTAAGCAATACACTGCCGCCGATTTTAAGATAAACACTTACAATGGCGAGACCATTAGGGGCGAAGGGGCTTACGTACGCATTACCGGCCGGTTAGATGCCTACAGCAAAAGCCATGGCACGCTGCGCGAGATTACAAAAATTGAAAAAGGCGAACGCAAAGCAATAAGCTACCAAGGCATGGATGTGCCTGAGTTTAGTGCAGATAAAGCATTGGCGCAGGATGGAAAACTGGTGTATGTTGTTGGCAAACTAGACCCAGGTATTTACCTGAGCACCTATAACAACGCCTACTCGTTTACAGTAAACGGCCCCGAAATGGAAAAGGGCGAAAGCCTTGTAGCCTTTGTTAACATTGGCCGCGGTGGTAGCCAGGTTGAGGATGTGAAAGAGAATTATGCCAACAAAGACATTGTTATACGCGATGGTACCGGCGAGCCATTTTCAGTAAACGACAAGGTGAAAGTATATGGCACTTTTGTTAAAACCAATGGTAAAAACGGTGGCATTTTGTTTGTGGAATTTATTGTGGTGCAGTAGGTTTTTAAAGAGCGCGAAAATTACCACGTCATATTCCACAACCCGTTTACAATCAACACCACCAAGCCTACAAACAGCACAAATAAAACAGACATAACGATAATGATTGTCGTTATTATTTTTTTGCCATTACGTTGGGCCTTAGTCCTGCTTTCGGCCATAATATTGACGGGAATAACATTTTCGGCCATTTTAGACAGAAGATAGGCTATGCCAATATCATCCAACCAACCTAAAATGGGTATAACATCGGGTATAATATCAACCGGAAAAAACAGGTACAGCAGTGTTGCCACGCCTAAAAACTTAGCAAAACCGGGGGTTTGCGGATGCCTGTATGCAAGGTATAACGCGTATGTGTCTCTATTTAACAGGCCTAGCCAGCTTTTTGATTGTATAGCCATAATACCTATTAAACGCAATTATTGCACCAATGTTCATTTCAGTACAGGGCAATAAGTGTATGCGCCCTGCGTTTTAGTACTTTTGTAGCGTATGCGTAGCATAGTAACCGTAGCTTTTGTATTGATGTGCCTGTGTGGTTTTGCCCAAAAACCCACGCAGGTAGAGCTATTAAACTCTGACTACCTGGAGGTTGACGACCGCTTGGGCAAAGACGTAAAACGCCTGGTGGGCAATGTAGCCTTTAAGCACGACGATGTGTTGCTGTACTGCGACAGCGCGTACCTGAATTCCGCAAAAAACACCTTACAGGCCTTTAGCAATGTGCATATCATTCAGGGTGACTCAGTAAATATGTATGGCGATAAGCTGGACTACAACGGCAATACCAAACGTGCAATACTTAACGGCAACGTGGTGCTTATTGAAACCAACAACACGCTGAATACCGATTTTTTAACCTACGATATTAAGCCAGGCATAGCCAATTATACTACCGGCGGAAAAATTGTAAGCCGGCAAAATAACAACACCCTTACCAGCCAAATTGGCTACTACTATTCTAAAACAAAACAGTTTTATTTTAGAAAGAATGTGGTGCTGGTAAATCCCGACTATACCATGAACAGCGATACGCTGCGATACAGCACTAAAAACGAGACCTCGTACTTTTACGGGCCTACTACCATTGTATCTAAAACCGATTATATATACTGCGAAAACGGTTGGTACGATACTAAAAAGGATGTGGCCCAGTTTAACCGCAACGCCTACATTATATCGGGCAAGCAAAAGCTAAGCGGCGACAGCCTGTACTACAATAAAAAGCGGGGGCAGGGCAAAGGCTTTGGCAACGTTATACTTACCGATACGGTGGAGAAGGTGGTAATACGCGGCGACATTGGCCGCTACGAAAAAGAGCGCGAGCGCATGATTGTTTTTGGCGACGCCGAGATGGCGCAGCAGTTTGATAAAGACACGCTTTTTTTACATGCCGATACCTTGCGCGCCGAAATGGATTCGTGCCTGGAATACCGCATTTTATATGCCTATAAAAAGGCCAAGTTTTTTAAAGAGGATATGCAGGGCAAGTGCGACTCGCTGGTATTTTCCTATCAGGATTCTATTTTGCGCATGTTTAAAAAACCCGTTTTGTGGAACGAAGAAAACCAGCTAACGGCTGAATATATTGAGGTGCTAACGGGTGGAGGAAAGATTAGGCGGTTGGATATGTATGAGGTAGCCTTTGTAATATCGGAAGAAGATAGCAGCTTTTATAACCAAATAAAAGGCAAGAAAATTATAGGCCATTTTGTAAAAAATGAACTGAGTAAAATAGAGGTGTTTGGCAACGGGCAAACCATTTATTACCCTAAAGAGAAGAAGGGCTATATAGGAGTAAACCGCGCCGACTGTACCGATATGGTTATTTATACCAAAGAGAAAAAAGTGCAGCAAATAACCTTTATTACCAAGCCTGCCGCTACACTTTACCCCTTGTTTGAACTGCCCGCAAAAGAGCTGTTGCTAAAAGATTTTATTTGGCGCCAAAGCGAGCGGCCATTGAAAAAGGAGGATATTTTTATTCCTTAATTTAGGGGATAGGTGCTAGGTTAGAGGGGATAGTATTTTTCGCAACTATCTTTTAAGTAAGCCCTATAACCTAGCACCTACAACCTAGCTCCTAATTCTGTACTGTCATTTTGCGTGTAACGGTCTCTTTACCGTTGCTCATAGTAAACATATACATGCCGCTTTGCAGTTTAGCTGCATCCATTATATACATGTTTTTGCCTGCTTTAGATTGGAATTTGGTTTCGTAAACCAAAGCACCCAGCATGTTATATACCTTAATGGTGCAAGCCTCGTCTCTAACAGTATTAAACGATATAGTAGTTGTACCGGTAAATGGGTTTGGGAAGTTGGGGGCTACTGAAAAGCGGTCAGTTTGTAGTTCGTCTATGCCAACGCAATCATAAATCGCTAAAGTGTAATTAAAAGTAAATAAGGTGCCTAATGTGCTAGACCATGTCCAGTCTTGCAATAAAGGCGAATTAGGGTCTTGGTTTTTTACCAGTAAATCTACTGAAATGCTAATGTTATAATCGCCATATAGTGGTACCAAAGCAGCTTGGTCTGCGTCTAGTCTTGCACACCCTTGTATGGGGGTTAAATTGGGCGGGCTGCCTCCGTTTGTCCAAGGTATTACATCAGGTGTTAAAGTAAAACCAGCGGGCAATGAAGAGCTTACAATCGCCATAGACTGCACCCACAAGCAAACCTGCGAGGGCGAATTAATACAGGTATCGGTAAGTGTTTTAATATCGAATACTAAATTATAGAAGAAAGCATAATTCTTACAAATGGATGGCAACGCCTCAGGCCAAATACCGGCTGTAGAATCAACATATTGCGGGTTAGGCGTACAAGGCTGGGCATTGGCTGTTACTATAGCCGTTAACACCAATACCAATGAGAGTAGTTTTTTCATGGTACAAGTTTTAGTGGTTTAACACAAATGTAACTAACTATTAATAAAGTCCTTTCCCTTTTAGGGGGGGGATTAGCCCGCCCGGATAAATGGCTTATCCATTCGGACGGGGATGGGGGTTAAAACAAAAAACCCCGACGTTTCCGCCGGGGTTTTTCAAATATTGGTTATTCAAAAATTACTTTTGAATGGTCATTTTTTGGGTAACAGATTCTTTACCGTTAGATAGGTTGAAAATGTACATACCGCTGCTTAGTTTAGAAGCATCCATTAAAAATACGTTTTTACCGGCTTTAGATTCGAATTTAGTTTCGTAAACCAAAGCACCTACCATGTTGTAAACTTTCATGGTCATGTTCTCGTCTTTTACTGTGTTAAAAGGAACAGTAGTAGAGTTAGAGAATGGGTTAGGGTAGTTTTGAGCTACACCAAAGCTGTTAGCATCCAATTCTTCTAAACCTGTAAGAGCAGCTACAGTTAGGGTAAAGTCGTAAGGAACAACAACACCAATGGTGCTGGTCCAAGTGTAGTTAGCTAAAATAGGAGAGTTACCATCTTGATTTTTAGCATAAAGGTCAACGTTTACAGTAACAGCATTGTCGCCAACGGTAGCATTTTGTACAGCGCTTTGTGGGGCTGATACTACTGCGCAACCTTGAACTGCTGTCCAGTTAGGGCCTGTGCCGCCGTTTACCCAAGCTGGGAAACCGCCAACATTGCCGTTGTAAGCTTCAGCAACTACGAAACCTGAAGGTAGACCGGTTACAGAAGAAATACGGAAAGCTTGGATATACAAGCAAAGAGCAAGAGGAGAAGTAACACAAGTGTCAGTAATTGTTTTAAGGTCAATTACTAAGTTGTAACCTGCAGGTTGGTCTTGGTAAGCCGTTGGGAATACGTCTGGCCATACGCCGCCAGAAGAGTCAGCATACTGAGGGTTTGGGGTACATGGCTGTGCATTAACTGTTAATGCTGTGATCGCAACTACTGCGAAGCCTGAAAGTAACTTTTTAATCATGGCGTTTTCTTAATTTTTAATTGTTATGGTATTTAAATGGTTATGGTTATTCTTTTTTGTCAAGGCCTTTTTCAATTTCCTCCATAAAAAGAAAATCAACACTCTCGTCAAGTGTAGGCACAATGTGTAATACGGTATCTAGCTGAGAGATAGTCATAAGTTTAGAAACCGGAGCCTGAAGCCCGGTAACTATAAAAGTACCGTCAAGGTTGCGGCACAGGCGGTTGCCTATTAATATGGCGCTAAGGCCCGATGAGTCGCAGTAGGTAGTGCCCGAAAGGTCGAGAATAATGTTCTTAAGCCCTTCGGCGTTAAGTACTATAAACTCAGCCTTCAACGAGGCAGAAATGCTGCTGTCTAACTTATCGGCTTTAACTTTTACAACCGAGTATTTATCGTGTTTTGCTACTTCGAAGCCCATAGAAAGCCCTTAAATCAAGGCAAATATACATTTTTTTAAATATGCAACACCAAAAAATGCTTTTGTTGCACTATTTTGTATTGAACTAAGGTACTAACTTATTTTGAATTACAAGCCGTAACAAGCATTATAACTGTATTTAACCCAATTTTGCCCTTATAAAGTACTAAAAACATTAGTTTAAAAACAAAAGCCTCGTCCGCTTATGGCGCACAAGGCTTTGGTAACGTTTTTACAGAGAGGAGGTTATGCCTCGTCTTCTACCAGTTCTAAAAAGTCCTGGTGCATAGATATTGTTTCTTCTTCGCTGGCAGGCTCACTAGCCTCGGCACCCACAGGGGCAAGGGTAAGGTAAGGTTGCTCATCTATATTTACAACAGTATATACCTTTTTGGTAATGCTATTTCTAACGGTGTCTCCTATTTCAAAGTTCATGGCGCAAAAGTATCTAAATTTTTTTAATGATAAACCCTTAACGCGGCTATTAGGGCTTTTGTTTAAAATTAATTTAATAATCAACAAAATAGTTTATAAAAAAAGGGGTTTGCTGGCCAAGAGATTTGTGTTCGCCGCTTATCCTCCCCGCCTGCGCTCCGCTTGGCACCCCTCCATGAGGGGGACATTTGCTTACGCGAGCGGGATGTCTCCCTCATGGAGGGAGTACCCCGGCTTTGCCGGGGGGAGGGAGGATTTTTATCCCAGACAAAAAGCCCCGATATTGCTACCGAGGCTTTTCTATCAATTATCAGTTCAACTGTCAGTTAGGTATTACATCATACCACCCATACCGCCGCCCATTGGAGGCATACCGGCACCGCCTTCTTCTTTAATGTCGGCCAATACACACTCGGTAGTTAGCAACATACCGGCTATAGAGGCAGCATTTTCCAACGCTACGCGGGTTACTTTGGTAGGGTCAATAACACCGGCAGCCAAAAGGTTTTCATAGGTTTCGGTGCGGGCGTTGTAGCCAAAATCGTTTTTGCCTTCGCGTACTTTTTGTACTACAATAGAGCCTTCGCCACCGGCGTTAGCAACTATCTGGCGCAATGGCTCTTCAAGGGCACGGCGTACGATAGCTATACCATAGTTCTCGTCTTCGTTTATGCCTTTTAGTTTTTCAATAGCATCAAGGGCGCGTATGTATGCAACGCCACCTCCCGGTACAATGCCTTCTTCAACGGCAGCGCGGGTAGCGTGCAAAGCATCGTCAACACGGTCTTTCTTCTCTTTCATCTCCACTTCGGTAGCTGCTCCTACATATAGTACGGCAACACCACCCGATAGTTTAGCTAAACGCTCTTGCAATTTTTCTTTATCATAATCGCTGGTGGTAGCTTCTACCTGCGATTTGATTTGGGCCACACGGGCTTGTATATCTTCTTTATTACCGGCACCGTCAACAACAGTTGTGTTGTCTTTGTCAATGGTAATTTTTTCTGCTTTACCTAGGTAAGACAGGTCGGCGTTTTCTAATTTGTAACCGCGCTCTTCAGAGATAAGGGTACCACCGGTAAGAATGGCAATATCTTCTAACATTGCTTTGCGGCGGTCGCCAAAGCCGGGGGCTTTAACAGCAGCTACGCGCAACGAGCCACGAATTTTATTTACTACCAAGGTAGCCAAAGCTTCGCCTTCCAAATCTTCGGCTATAATAAGCAATGGGCGGCCGCTTTGGGCAACTTTCTCCAGTATTGGAAGCAATTCCTTCATTGCCGATATTTTTTTATCGTAAATAAGGATGAATGGGCTTTCCAGTTCTACCAACATTTTATCGGGGTTGGTAACAAAGTAAGGAGAAATGTATCCGCGGTCAAATTGCATACCTTCAACCACATCAACAGTAGTTTCAGTGCCTTTGGCCTCTTCAACGGTTATAACACCTTCTTTCTTTACCTTCTCCATTGCCTCGGCAATAAGTTTACCAATAAAGCTGTCGTTGTTAGCCGATATAGTAGCTACCTGCTCAATTTTTTTGTAGTCGTCGCCAACGTTTTGCGAGATTTTTTTCAATTCCTCAACAATGGCAATAACGGCTTTGTCAATACCGCGTTTCAAATCCATAGGGTTTGCACCGGCAGTAACGTTTTTCAAACCTGCTGTAACAATAGCTTGCGCCAAAACAGTAGCGGTAGTAGTACCGTCGCCGGCTACATCGGCTGTTTTAGAGGCAACCTCTTTCAGCATTTGTGCACCCATGTTTTCAACAGGGTCTTTCAATTCAATTTCTTTAGCAACCGTAACACCGTCTTTAGTAACGCTTGGCGCGCCGTATTTACGGTCAATAATTACGTTACGTCCTTTTGGGCCTAATGTTACTTTTACTGCATTTGCTAATATGTCAACGCCGCGTTTTAAAGCGTCGCGTGCTTCAAGGTTAAAGGTTATTTCCTTAGCCATTATATTTCGTTTTTAATGTTGTTAGATAGATGGGGGTAATGATTATAGAATAGCGTAGATGTCCGATTCACGCATAATAAGGTATTCTTTACCTTCTACAGTAATTTCAGTACCTGAATATTTGCCGTACAAAACGCTGTCGCCGGCTTTAACGGTAATAGGTTCGTCTTTTTTACCGTTGCCAACAGCTACAACAGTGCCGCGCATAGGTTTTTCTTTTGCAGTGTCAGGAATGTACAGTCCACCGGCAGTTTTCTCTTCGGCAGCGGCTGGTTCTACCAACACACGGTCGGCCAAGGGTTTAATGCTAATGTTTGCCATAATTGTATAAATTTTCTAGTTTGATGAATTGTTTGTGGTTGGGCTTAGACAGATTTTGTGCCAAAGGCCAAAACCACATATGTGTATGACAAAAAGTGCAAAACCCGCCCTAAAACAGGACAGGTTTTGTCAGGTTGTCATAAATAGGGTTGAAATTACTTAGCTGGTTGTGCCGGGGCTGCTGGCGCTTGTTGTGCAGGAGCAGGAGCTTCAACTTCTCCGGCGTTC
>JANOCJ010000163.1:0-3823 GCA_031412115.1 Flavobacteriales bacterium | reverse complement strand
CCACTTTGGCGGCAATGTATGGCAACTATACAGCACTAGTTTAAACCCCAATCAAATTACCAATAGCTTTAAGTGTTTGACCAATAGCCCAACAGGCATTTGGGCCGGAAGCTTTGACCGGGGCCTGTACCAAAAGGAAAGTTTTCTGTTTGAAAACCGCACTAACTGGAGCAATGGAACGGTGATGGACACTAACATTACCTGCATTACAGTTCCACAATCGGCCTTTCAGCAGCATGTGTTTAGCGCTTGGGTAGGTACAGAAAATGGCGGCGTTTATAAGCTGGACGTAGCCACCGGTATTACCGAAACACCCATTGATAACAACGTGTTGGTTTCATTTACAAATGACAGGAGCCAAATGCTGGTAGCAGCTAAAAGCCATATACAACAGGTTGCTTTATATACTATTGATGGGCGCATACTGGCCAAGGCGAGTAACATTACTGCAAACAACATTACGTTAAACCTGCCCCAACTAAGTAGCGGGCAAATCATCTTGCGTTGCGTAACAGCTGATGGAGTTGCAGTAAAGAAATTGATGGTGTATTAGCATGGCTACCATTATTTTAGAAACATTGATAAACACACCCATTAAAAGGTGTTTCGATTTATCGCGTAGCATTGATTTGCATAAAATTTCTACCGCAAAAACGCAGGAAGAAGCCATTGACGGGAGAACAGCCGGACTGATTGAAGAAGGTGAATTTGTTACCTGGCGGGCCGTCCACTTAGGCATAAGGCAAAACCTTACCGTAATAATTACCAAAGTTGAAAGCCCTCATTATTTTAGGGATGAAATGGTAAAAGGTGCTTTTAAAAGTATGTATCATGAGCATATTTTTGAAGAGCAAAATGGCCAGACTTTAATGAAAGATATTTTTGTTTTTGAGTCGCCCTTAGGTTTTATTGGCAAGGCTTTTAACATCCTCTTCCTAACAAATTATATGAAAGGCTTTTTGGTAGAACGCAATGCCGTGATAAAGCAAATTGCTGAGGGTGAAGATTGGAAGAAATTGCTACCTTATTAGGCAATCTTCAGCACCTTCGAATCTTCAAAAATCTTCCCGTTTCCGTCTACCGAAATTAAATTTACACCCGGCGTTTTTCCTTTATCGAACGAGCCTAGCTGTAGCTTAAAACCCAGCGCTTCCGCCCCATTCAGCGTACCCCATTTTATTAATTCTTCCGTTGGGATTTCAGGAAAATTAGCCGCAATGGTTTTCAATTCATCCAATACCGAAAGGCTATCATTAGAGGCTAAACTATCGGTTCCGATGATAATTTTAGCGCCTTTTTCGCGCAGCATAGTTACATCGGGCAACTTATTTTCAATGTACAAATTGGCACTGGGGCAAAGGCACCAAAAAATCATTTTGCCATAGTTGTTGGCCCATTCAACATCCTCTGCAGTACTTACCGTGTTATGCACCAAAATAATTTTGTTGCAATTGGGCAAATGCACCACGGTTGATGGCATAGAATTAAAGCCCGTAGGTTTCCACTTGGTTAAATCCAACCCAAAACGTGCCATTTGCTCGGCTATTGGGCCGGTACCATTTTGAAAAAATTCGTTCTCGCCTTCAGTTTCTTGGTTGTGGATAGAGATAACGCCATCCCTCAAATAACTATGCTCGGCAATCTGCTTTAACAAGGGCAATGATAGTGAGTATGTAGCGTGCGGCGCTATGGCCGAAGGAGCATCGGGCAAGGCTTTTTGCAACTCATCATACAAGGCCACACCCTTTTCCATTGTCTCATCAGCCTTATCAGGGTTCAAGCCAAACAATTCAACAAAAGTATAATAAAGCATACGGCGTTTAGCCTTTTGGGCAAACGTAAAATTGTGGTTACTAATATCGCCAACGGCTACAATACCATTGGTTAGCATTTCATTCTCCGCAGTCTCTATTGATGCATTAATTTCTTCGTCAAAACTAAACTTGCGTACGGCCATTAAATCTTTTACAAAGCCATGCAAACCTGTATGTTTAGCTACTTTACCTTTTAGGTACGATAACTCTAAATGGCAATGGGCGTTGATAAAGCCGGGGGTTAAAATGCCCTCGTATTTTTCGGCCAGTTCAAAGGCAGTAAAATATTCTTCATCGCCGGGTTTTAATAAGTCTTTCACACGTTTGTCGCGGTCTAAAACAAGTACACCATCTTTAACCGGTGCTGAAGAAACGGGGTAAACCCACGGGGCGTAAATAAATTGCATAAGTACCTACAAGGCTTATTAGTACCTTTGCAGCAAAGGTATAATTTGAACGGCTTTACATTTAAAAAAGAAGAACGCTTGTGCAGCCAAAAGGTTTTGGATGCAGCATTTGCACAAGGCAAATCGTTTGGGATATACCCTTTGCGACTAATATGGCTGCCTGCAACCTTGCCTACCACCTACCCGGCACAAATTTTATTTAGTGTCCCCAAACGGACATTTAAGCACGCAAACGAACGCAATTTGCTTAAGCGGAGGATGCGCGAAGCCTACCGCAAAAACAAAAAATTGGTTTACGACTACCTTTTGCAACAAAATACCCAATGCGCCATTATTATTATCTACACAGGCAAGCAAGCCGTTGACTATAGCGAGGTTGAGGCCAAATTAGTGTTAACTTTACAAAAATTTATAGAAAGGCACAATGAAAAGCCTGTTGAGCACGTTACTAAAGGGATTGATTAGGTTTTACCAGTTGGCCATATCTCCGTTATTTAGCCCGGTGTGCCGTTATACCCCCACCTGTTCGGCATACGCTTTGCAGGCCATACAAAAGCATGGGCCATTTAAGGGAACTTTTTTGGCTGTAAAACGTATCTTGCGCTGTAATCCATGGGGTGGCAGCGGGTACGACCCAGTGCCTTAATTGTCTAACCAATTATTTATTAATACGTTATGAGCTTTTTAAAGCAATTTTCTACTAAAATTAAAGTCGCCGCATTTAGCGTAATCGTTGCTACCGGCTCTATTACCCTAATGTCGTTTGACGACGGGAGTGATAATTATTTCGAAATTTCGAAGAACCTTGACATTTTTGCTACGCTGTTTCGCGAGGTAAATATGTATTATGTTGACGAGACAAACCCCGGCGACATGATGAAAACGGCCATTGACGCCATGTTGGAAGATTTGGACCCGTACACCAATTACATTCCCGAATCGGAGATTGAAGACCACCGTTTTATGACCACCGGCCAGTACGGCGGCATAGGTGCGTTGGTACGCCAAAAGGGTGACTATATATACATTTCAGAGCCTTATGAGGGCAAGCCCGCACAAAAAGCAGGCCTACAGGCAGGCGATGCGTTGTTGGAAGTTGACGGCAAATCGGTAAAAGGCAAAAACACCGGTGATGTTGTGAAAATGCTAAAAGGCGTGCCTAACACCAAAGTTACCATTAAAGTAAAACGCGAAGGCACTTCGGAGCCTTTGAGCTTCTCGGTAATGCGCGAGGAAATTAAGATTAACAACGTACCATATTATGGCATGATTGACGATAAAACAGGCTACATTAAACTAACCGGTTTTACTGATGATGCAGGCAAAGAGGTAAAAGATGCGTTGACTGAATTAAAATCGAAATACAATGCCCAAAGCATAATTCTTGACTTACGCGATAATCCGGGTGGATTGCTTCGCGAAGCCATTAATATTTCTAACGTCTTCTGTGAAAAAGGCCAGGAAGTTGTAAGCACCCGCGGCAAAGTAAAAGAGTGGGACAAAAGCTATAAAGCACTTAATGCTCCTGTTGATACGGAGATTCCGTTGGTGGTATTGGTAAGCCGCGGTTCAGCATCGGCATCTGAAATTGTTTCGGGCGCT
>JANOCJ010000162.1:0-7765 GCA_031412115.1 Flavobacteriales bacterium | reverse complement strand
CAACCCAGCCATAATTAAAATAAGTATAGGCAATAATATAATATACTTGTTTGGATGTATGCCTGCATTGGGTTTAGTAAAATACACTATTGCTATGGCAATAAACAGTATTGCCAATTGTATACCCATTTTAAACAGGTTAGACAGGATGATAGACAATGGCACTACCAAACGCGGAAAGTATACTTTGCCAAAAATAGAGGCATTGCCAACAAAGGTGTTAGATGTTTTAGTTAGGCATTCAGAGAAAAATATCCACGCAGTGGTACCTGTTAGGTAAAAAATAAAAGGGTTAGTATCGCCAATGGGTATATTGGCAATGCCCCCAAACACCAGTGCGTAAACCACAGATGTAAGCAAGGGCTGAATGATAAGCCAAAGGGGGCCTAAAATGGTTTGCTTATAAGTAGCCACAATATCGCGGCGAACAAATAGCACCAGCAAATCGCGGTAATCCCATATCTCGCGCAGGTTTATTTGCAGCAGGCTGGTTTTTGGTTTTATTACCGATGTAAAGTGTTCGTCTTGCATGTGCCGTAAAAAAAAGTTGCGCCAAAAATATTCATTTTTGGCGCAACAGCAGTTATAAAATATTTCTTATTAATGAACTACAACCAAACGTTTGGTTGTAGCCGATACATCAGAACGGATAGATAGGTTGTAAATACCACTGTCAAACGCGCCCAAATCAATCTCGTATAAGTTAGCGCCTTTAACAACGTTAATGCGTTTTTGCATTACTACACGGCCTGTGTAATCAGTAACCAAAACATCGGCAGCTTGTGTTTTTTCAGCCATTACGCTTACACTAAATGCGCCGTTTGATGGCACAGGGTAAACACTTACGCTAAACTCAGGGGCTTTGTTTTCGTTAACACCAATAAGCAAGCAAGGAGCTGAAGTTGGTGCGTTAACGTAGGTCATGTTGGTAAAGTTTATGTAGCAAACAAAGTCGGTACTGTCAACAAACGGGTTACGGTTGCCTTGCACCGAATCGATAAAATCGTTGCGTGCCATGTCCCACTCATCCGGTGGAAACTGGAAATGCCATTGTTTTAAAGTATTAATATCTTGTTGTCCGGGAACATTCCATGTAAAACCATCGCCATTGTAGCAGGTAGGCATATACATAATGGCACGGGCAGCGCGGCCTTTGTGCTCGTCGCGTGGCTCATAAACCAACTGGTTGTTGGCATTGTAGCCCAATTTACCATCAAGGTATGATTGTAAAGTAGTTACTACTTCGCCCAGCGGGTTGTCTGAACGGGGGTTGTTAGCCTGTGCAAAGTTTACAGGGTATAAATGGTGCATATCATCATATTCAGGCCTTTCTGTTGGGGCATCAGCCGGGTTGCTCGGCATCCATGCGTGGCAATAAGTATGCTCGCGGCTGTATATATCCCACGTAAATGGGTTGTCATATATATATTCTTCGCCAGTGTAACCGCAGGTAATAACCTTTTGGCCGTTGGTAGTATCGCGGGCCTGAAAAAGATTAACCATTACCTCATCGTAATTGCCATAAAAAACCTGGTCGTGTGGGTTAATTTTAGCTGTAAGGGTAGCAACAAAGTTTGGGTTGCTTTTATCTACACCGGCATAGTAGTTGCCAATAGCATTAAGCGGGGTAGTAACCGTGCCTGCAAGTGGCGATGTTGTTAGGTAATTAGTATTTGCACCTACACCATTGTATGAAAATACGGCAAAATGATAAGCCGTATTAGCTACAATATTACGTGGTTGAAAGGTTGTACCCTGGCCTACGGCTATTACTTGTGCGGCGCCAATATAATCGCCAACAGAATATACTTGTCCGTCAACAGGTAGTTCGGTAACAGTGCTACCGTTTTTACGCAGTACTAAGTAACCACCGTCAGCAGCAGGGCTGGCAGCGCTAAATTGGCCTTTTACCCTAAATGTTTTGTTTGTAGGAAAAGTTAAGCCTGTAGCCTGTGCGGTAGGCTCGGTAGCAAAATTGCCACCGGTAGCATATATATTTATTATATATGGGTTTTCGTTAAGGTCGTTGTTTGGAATAGAAATTTGTGCTAAACGGGTACCTGCTACTGGTGGGGTAAAGGTAAAGGTTACCGCATCGGTGCTACCTGCATTTACTGTAGCAGGGTATGTATTTACAATAAAATCGGTTTGTTGCGGGCCGCTAAAAGATGGTAACGAAACTGTTAACTGGTTAGCTGTACCTGCGTTTTCAACATCAAGGTTAAACGATGTGCCTGTGCCTACCGGCGAGGTGATGTAAATTGTGCTGCCGTTAGGTGCCGGCTGGCCATTGTATTCAACATTAATTTCCTGTACAGGGCTTGGTGGGGCTTCAGCAATGCTAACATTATCCAACGCTACGTTGCTGCCCGATACTTTGTTGGTAAAATAAAAGCGTATGTAACGGCTGGCGCTGTTTGATAAAACACTGTCTTTAACCAAACCTCCGCTAACGGTAAGGTTGTTGGTATATACTTTAAGATCTGTCCAAACGGTGCCGTTTACTGATTCCTGAACAGAAAATGTACCCGACCATGGCGCTGAATTAGCTGTTGCGCCTCCTATATAATATACAACCCTGCCCGGGGCATCGGCAACATATATGGCAACATTATCTGCTGTATTATCCAATTTGGCCGAAGGGGCAACTACAACCAATGCTGAACTGCTGTAGGTTACTGTTCCGCTTTGCGTCCAACCTGTAGGGGCTGTTCCGTTAAAATCCCACGATGTTGGGAGTGATGCCTGACCAAATGCTCCAAAAGAGACAGCTAGCATAGCCAGCACTTGTAAAAATTTCAATTTCATATACCTCATTATTTAGATAGGAGGCAAAGTTAAGAAAACTATTTGGGCCAATAACTTATTTAATAGTTAACCCACTGTTAAAACTAAGACAGACAATCGGATTAAAAAAACTCTCCATAAACCATATGCCACTCGCTACTAAATAAGTAGCTTTGCAGCGCAAAACAGACAAATAACCATGATAAAGATATTAGCCAACGACGGTATTGATGCCGAAGGCCGTAAAATGCTGGAAGCTGCCGGTTTCCATGTTTCGTCAGACAATGTCAAGCAAGAAGCACTTGCCGCTTATATAAATGAAAACCAATACAATGCACTTATAGTGCGCAGCGCTACCAAGGTTCGTAAAGACCTTATTGACGCTTGCCCCGGCCTGAAACTTATTGGCCGCGCCGGTGTTGGTATGGATAATATTGATGTAGACTATGCTAAAAGCAAAGGCATTGAAGTAGTTAATACCCCAAATGCATCGTCACAATCAGTAGCCGAATTGGTTTTTGCCCACCTGTTTGGCATGGCCCGCGGCTTGTACCGCCTAAACCGCAAAATGCCTACCCAAGGCAATACCATGTTTAATGAGTTGAAGAAAAACTTCTCAAACGGTACTGAATTAAAAGATAAAACCATTGGTATTATAGGCTTTGGACGCATTGGCCAGGCTGTTGCTAAAATAGCCTTAGGCTGCGGCATGCGTGTAGTAGCTTTTGACCCTTATATAAAAGAGGCAGAGCTGGTATTAAGCTTTTTGCAAACCACCCAAACCGTTGGCATTACAATAAAAACTACAACGCTTGATGAGCTTTTAAGCCAGTCTGACTTTATATCGTTGCACGTATCGTTTACTGAAGGCTCTCCTGCCATAATCAGTACTAAAGAGTTTGCCAAAATGAAAAAAGGCGCAGGAATTGTTAATGCATCGCGCGGTGGTGTTATTGACGAAAGTGCCTTGCTTGAAGCCATTACAGCCGGCCAAGTTGCATTTGCTGGCTTAGATGTATTTAGCCACGAGCCTACCCCAAGCACTTTAGTATTAGAGAACAAAAACATATCGCTTTCTCCACACATTGGCGCATCTACCGCCGAGGCGCAGTTGCGCATTGGTATTGAAATGGCCGAGCGTGTAACCGACTTTTTTACCAAATAAACCGGGAATGGATATTAAGCCTTTTAAGGCCTATTTACCCGATGTTGCTGTTGCTGCCCAAACGGTATCAAAACCGTTTGATTTTTATACGCACGATGAGTTAGATGCTATTTTGCACGCTAACCCCCACTCGTTTTTAAATATTGTAAAACCCGACTATAATAGCGCAGAAAAAGCGCCTGTTAACAGCGAGGAATTGTTTGAAAAAAGCAGGGCAAAATTTTTATCGTTTGTAGGGCGCGAGATTTATCATTTGCATAACACTACGGCTTATTATATCTATCGCCAAACATCAAGCAGAGGTAGCAATACAGGCCTTATTGTTGCGGCTGCAGTTAGCGATTATAAAGCGGGCAAAATAAAAATACACGAGCAAACCATTGAACGTAAAGAGGTAGTTTTGAAAAACTATCTACGCTCGGTAAAAATTAATGCCGAGCCTATTTTACTTACCTATCCTAAGTCTGATACTATTTCAGACAAGATAAGCACCATCACATCAACCCAAAAGCCTACCTACACTATTACTATAGAAGGTACCGACCATATACTTTGGTTGGTAGACGGGGAAGATGACAAAGCATTTTTTACCCTATCCTTCGGGCAGTTAAAAGAAGTTTTTGTGGCTGATGGGCACCATCGTTTAGCATCGTCGGCCCTACTGTATGAGGAATTTGCCGCAGCCAACCCCGGTAGCGATAAGCTACCAACGTACGGTCATTTTATGGCGGCGCTGTATGCCGACGACCAGATAGGGTTGTATGAATTTAATCGCTTAGTGAAGGATTTGAATAACCTGAGCGACGAACAATTTATTGAAAAGCTAAAGGAAAATTTTTTGGTGGTTTTGCATAGTAACAATGCTGTTAAACCAACCCTTCCGCACCATTTTACTATGTATTTAAGCGGGTGCTGGTATTATTTAACCCTGAATACCGAAGCCCAAGAAAAGTACTTGGGCGATAATCCGTTGGATGCTGATTTACTGACCGAATTAATACTAACCCCACTATTGGGTATTGGCGATTTGCGTACCGATAAACGCATTGGTTTTACCAGCGGCGTGCAGGGCTTACAAGCCGTTGCCCATAGGGTAAATACAGGCAAATTTAAAGCTGCTTTTGTATTACACCCCGTTCAATTCGACCAATTTTACAGCATATCATTGGCAGGCAAAACTATGCCCCCCAAAAGCACTTGGTTTGAACCTAAGTTGTTGAATGGGTTGGTGATATACTCTTACGAGTAGATGCTAGGTTTTAGGTGCTAGCTTATAGCTAAAAAATTATTTATAGGAGTATACACCTCCTCCGGATTTGTCCAAAGGGTAAAATGGTCGCCGGAAACGGTGGTGCAGGCTTCGCCTTTAGGGTAACGTATTATATTATCTGCCTTGGCATGTATGCGTAAATCGGGCATAATAGTAATAGCATCGGGAACAGGCTCTAGCACCACCCGCATTTGGTTTAGCACCCCGCTAACTTTGCGTGTGCGTAGGCGGGAATAGGTATCGGCAAATATTTCTTTAGATGGTTTGTGGCGGTAAAATTTCCAAACCATAAACCATTGGCTAAAGCGGTTAAACGCTAAGCCACTACCCATAAACCAGTAAACAAATTTGCGGTTCTTAATGGGGGTAACTACCCTGTCGGGCTTGGTCCACGATGCTATTTGAATTATGCGACAACCCGCTACATGCTTTATGTGGTAGGCAATCCACCCGCCCATAGAGTGGCCTGTAACTACATCGTTTGGGGTGATATTATATTTCTGCACCAAGGCTTTTGCATGCAACAATACATTAATATCCTTGCGTGGCTTGTCGCCAATTTCTTCCCAATTATCAATAAAAATTTTATCGCCACTAATGTGTGGGGCTATCTTATCAAACACGCTGGTATCCTCGCCAAAACCGGGAATAAAAAATATACGCATAGCTATTTTTTAAATGGGTCGCCAAATGATTTTTTAGCCTTTTTGCGTACAATATTAGTGTAGCCGATTGGCAGCAAACGGGTAACAAAATCAAGCATTTTACCATCTGAACCTATAACCAAACGCACTTTACGTTTTTCAACGGCATCTAATATTTGTTTAGCTGCGCTTTCGGCAGTAGTGCGCGCTTTTTGGTCAAATTTCTCGGTTACTTTGGTAAGCATCTCCTCGTTGGTATGGCCGCCTTTTGGCACTTGGTTGCGCACAATATTAGTTTTTACGCCGCCGGGGTGTACGCAGGTAGTGCCTACGTTGGTATCAGCCAGTTCCATACGTATGGTTTCGGTAAAACCACGCACGGCAAACTTGGCCGTACAATAGGCCGAATTGCCTTCCATACCTCCTAAGCCAAAAACGCTCGATAGGTTTACTATATGGCCGTTGTTATGCTCTAAGAAATAAGGGTAAAACGCTTTTGTCATGCGCACAACGCCCCACATATTTATGTTCATCAGCCACTCAAAATCTTCTAGCGGGGTATGCTCAAAGTTGCCGGTAAAAATGCTTACGCCGGCGTTGTTTATCAGCACCAAACGGCCTTTGTTAAAGGTGGGCGTAACCTCGGCAGCAAAGGCATTTATCTGGTCGCTGTCCGATACATCCAATACCTTGGTAGTAATATGTAAACCGGCAGCAATAGCCAAGCCTTGTGTTTCCTGCAAGGTAGCTGCATTATAATCAACCGCTATAACGTTGGCGCCGCGCTGGGCAGCTTGCAACGTCATTTGGCGGCCCATGCCCGAACCGGCACCGGTAATAATTGTGTGGGTATTTTTGAAATAACTCATAGTGCAAAAATAGGGTTATAGGTAATAGGTTTTAGGAGTTAGTGGTAATACGTATATATTTGTGCTATACCATGTAACTCTTACTACATTGAAACTACTATTCTCGCTGTCTTTACTCCTACTCTCCCTTATATCTCAAGCCCAAACTATTGTTACTACCGATATTGACAATTTTTGGGTTGCTTACGACAAAATAAAAGCTACCAAAAACAAGGCTAAGCAATTTGAGTGCATCAATACCTTATTTATAGCTAAAGGCACACCGGGCTTAAAAGCCATTATGCAGGTGCGGCAATATACCGACACATCATATATTGAAGCCATAGACAACTACCCTAAGTTTTGGAAATCGGTGCGGGCGAATACGCTTAAGGCTAAGCAATTTGCCAAAGCTATTGATGAGGATATTGCCAAAATAAAAAACATTTACACTGACATAAAGCCTGCAACTATTTACTTTACCATAGGTGCGCTACGCACCAACGGCACTACATTGGATAGTATGGTTTTAATAGGTAGCGAATTGGCCTTGGCCGACAACACCACCATTGCTACCGAACTGGCAAACGATTACAGCCATTTACTGCCTTTCTTCAAAAGCAATTCAACAACTAATATTGTATTTTTAAATGTACATGAATATGTGCACACACAGCAAAAAACCACTATTTGCAATACCCTGGCGGGGCAATGTATTATGGAAGGCGTGGCTGAATTTATTACCGCTACCGCTACAGGCAACCCCTCTCCTACCCCGGCAATAGCATACGGCAAGGCCAATACAGCAAAAATTCGCGCGGTGTTTGAAGAGCAAATGTTCAACCCGTTTGAAGGTTTTTGGCTATACAGCAATGCCCAAAACCCATTTGCCATGCGCGATTTAGGGTATTATGTTGGTTATGCCATTTGCGAAAGTTATTATACCAAAGCTACAGACAAAAAAACCGCCATTAAATACATGATAGAATTGGATTATAATGTCGAAGCTGCATTGATGAAATTTGCAGAAGAGTCGGGCTACTTTTCTAAA
>JANOCJ010000161.1:0-3643 GCA_031412115.1 Flavobacteriales bacterium | reverse complement strand
GTTTCATAAAGTATAACAACCAGTTTTAAGTTCTCAGCAAGGTGCTTGCGCAGACGTTGCCAAATAGCCACGGAAATATGTTCTACCGATGGTATCAGCCCCCCTTTCTCCATGTTAAATTCATCCAGGTCAAGGTTTAGGTTGCGGTGGTCGTAACGGTCAAGCACTTCGGTTTTAATCAAATCGCTCAGCCATTTCAAATCCACTACATAGCCTGTCTCCGGGTCTACCGGGCCGGTCAACTTCACAATTAAATCGTAATTGTGCCCATGAAAATTGGGGTTGTTGCATAAGCCAAACACCTCTTTGTTGCGTGCAGCATCCCATTTAGGGTTGTTTAGCCTGTGCGCGGCGTTAAAGTGTTCTTTGCGGTAAACGGTAACTAACATGGACATACAAACTAAGGTGTGAATACTTTGTTTAGTGTTGTGCTTTATATATTAAACAGATTAAGGGTAAAGATACTAAATGTCTACCTTGAATAGATAGGTTACCTATGCAAACCGGAACGTTTGCTTCCATATAATCCCTTTCTTTGCACTACAAATGAACCTGTCATTTTTCATAGCCCGCCGCTACCTTTTTTCTAAAAAGTCGCACAATATTATCAATATCATTTCGGCTATTTCTACGTTTACCGTGGCGGTGGTTACGGCTGCTATGGTTATAGTTATTTCAGCGTTTGATGGGTTAGAGCATACCATTACCAACATCTACAAATCGTTTGATGCCGATATTGTAATATCGCCCGCACAGGGTAAAGTTTTTACGCCCGATGACGAACTGCTAAAAAAGCTGCAAGGCAGTGGCATGGTTGCTTATAGCTGCTATACGCTGGAAGAAAATGTACTGCTGCGCTTTGGCGAGAACCAAGCCATTGCCACCATTAAAGGGGTAGGCGAGGGGTATACTAAAATTTCGGGGGTTGATACCATGATTGTGCCCGACGGCGAATTTTACCTGGGCGATGATTCGCTGGCATCGGCGGTGGTGGGGTTTGGTATTGCCTATAAGCTAGACGCATCGGTAAACAATGCTTTTAAACAATTGCAAGTATATGCGCCTAAGCGAAAAACAAGTAACTCTATAAACAGTGCCGACGATTTTACGCCGCGCACTATTAACATTGCCGGGGTGTTTAGCGTAAAGCAGCAGCCTGAGTATGATGAGAAATATGTTATTGCCCCACTATGGTTTACGCAGGAATTGCTGGGTAGGGAAAATAGCATTAGCACCATTGAAATTAAGCTAAAGCCTGAGTTTGATGCTGCCGATGTAAAGGATGATTTTGAAGAATTATTGGGCGATAAATACATTATTAAAAACCGTTTTCAGTTGCACGAGGTTTTGTATAAAGTAATCAATTCTGAAAAGTGGGCTTTGTTTTTAATACTATCGCTTATAATGCTGGTGGCTATTTTTAATATTATGGGTTCGCTTACCATGCTTATTGTAGAGAAACAGGAAGATGCAAATACCCTAAAGGCGTTGGGCTTAGATAATAAAAGGCTACAAAATATTTTCCGTACCGAAGGTTTTTTAATAGCCCTGTTGGGCAGTCTAAGCGGTATAGTTGTGGGCTTGGGCTTGTGCCTGCTGCAAAAACAATTCAGCTTTATATTAATGGCCGGCGAGGGTAGTATGCCTTATCCTATTGCAATTAAACCACTTGATATTACCTATATATTTTTAGTGGTAATGGCAGTAGGCGCAGCTGTAGCGTGGCTTACGGCGAGGAGGTCAATTCAGAATTAATACCATCCCCAAATTCCTTCTATATTAGGAACTTTTTTAATAATTTTTCCTGTTACATCAAATAAAAAGTATTCTTCGCTCGCTAAAACTTGCTCTATTAACACAGTTTGTTCCGTTATTTTATATTGGTTGAATATATACGATAAATAGTTGGCTAACTCTATATTTGATGAGTTCTCAACAGAGTATATTATTGTGCCTTCATGCTGCCATATAGCTACATTTTTAAAACTAATGTTTAAGCTAACAACATATATTTCATTTACGGGAGCTTTTTCAGTTAAAAGGGTGAAATATTCTATAAATCCATCTATAGTATACTGCTTTAGTTCTCTTTCTTCAAAATACTCATAGGTAGGCCCGTGGCCTGTTTCAAAAACAAAATCTTCGACAATAATGGTTTCTGTAGAATTAAAATACCTTAGGAATTCAATCAAATCTAACGCGTTAGATTCTGCATGATATGCATTATTGAAATAATTGCACGCTATATAAAAAGCATCGAAGTTCATTATTTCCTGCTATTAACCGCTTGACGAACATTTCCGTGCAATTTCAACAATTCCGCTGCTTCGTCGTACTCAATATTCAATGCTTCCATTACCATACGGGTACCACGGTCTACCAGTTTGTTGTTTGATAGCAGCATATCAACCATGCGGTTTCCTTTTACACGGCCCAGCTTTATCATCAAAGCGGTTGAAATCATATTCAGTACCAGCTTTTGGGCCGTGCCGGCCTTCATGCGTGTGCTGCCGGTTACAAACTCAGGGCCAACTACTGCTTCAACCGGAAACTCAGCTGCGGCAGCTACCGGGCTGCCTGCGTTACAAGTAATGCTACCTGTGCCAATGCCAAGTTTGCGTGCTTGTTCCAGCGCGCCAATTACATACGGCGTTGTGCCCGATGCGGCTATGCCTATCAAAAAATCGTATTCATTAATGTTATGCTCCAACAAATCGGCCCAGCCCTGTTCGGCACTATCTTCGGCAAACTCTACGGCTTTGCGTATAGCAGCATCGCCACCGGCAATAAGGCCTATTACCAAACCCTGTGGTACGCCATACGTTGGCGGGCATTCCGATGCATCAACAATACCTAAACGCCCACTGGTACCTGCGCCGGTATAGAATAACCGCCCACCGTTTTTCATGCGCTCAAAAGCGGCTTCAACCAGTTTTTCTATTTGCGGAATGGCCTTTTCAACAGCCATAGGCACCGTTTTATCTTCGGCATTAATGTTAACCAAAAGCTCGTTAATACTCATTTGCTCAAGGTTGTTGTAGTGCGATTCTGACTCGGTAGTTTTAATCATGTTGTAAATTTAGTTGGTAGTTAGTGGTTGGTGGTTCGCAGTAACTAAATTTTAATAGCAGACTTTCTAACAACTACTAACCACGAACTATCAACTATTCTGTTGAAATCACTGTTGATATACTATTGCACAACCCCACATTAGCATTGCGCCAATAAATATTTTTGTAAAAAGCACACTAATGAGCACTGTACCCTTTAAACACAAAACCCCCATACAAATTAGGTTTGTAGATACCGACATGCTGGGTCACGTTAATAACGCCTGCTACCTTAGCTATGTAGAGCTTGCGCGTATAAGTTATTTTAGGGATGTGTTGGGGGCACAGGTTAATTGGAACGCCCGCGGTATTATAGTTGCCAAAGCTGTTGTTGATTATAAAATGCCCATCTTTTTCCGCGATAATATTATTGTACGTACCCGCGTATCGCGCTTAGGTAAAAAGAGCTTTGATATTGATTACCAGTTTATGCACATTGGCGCCGATAAGCAAGAGGTATTGAAAGCCGAGTGCAAAACTATTATGGTTTGCTACAACTACGAAGAGAATAAAACCATTGATATACCTGAAGA
>JANOCJ010000160.1:0-5271 GCA_031412115.1 Flavobacteriales bacterium | reverse complement strand
ATCGCACAACCTGCGCGCACCGGCGGCTAATATTAGCATGTTGATAGAAATGCTTGAATACCTTACCGACGAGGATGACCGCAAAGATTTACTTAACCAGATAAATTTTAGCGCGCAAAAACTTATTGACACCATTGGCATTTTAGCCACCATTGTTAAAATACGTAAAGATGTGTCGTTGCCGTCAAACCCGGTAAACCTTAAGCAAATGCTTAACACGGTTAAAGCCGATTTATCGGCCAGTATAAAAAGCTCGGGCGCTATTATAAATGCCGACTTTAGCGCCTGCGAGGAAATAAAATTTCCTATCGCTTACATGGAAAGCGTGTTTACCAACATGCTTACCAATAGTATTAAATACGCATCGCCCAACCGCAAACCGCATATAACTATACGCAGCTATGTAAGTGACGGGCATGCCGTATTAGACTTTTTAGACAATGGCATTGGCATTGACATGGAAAAACATGGCCACAAAGTATTTGGCCTGTATAAAGTATTTACCAAACATACCGATGCACATGGCGTTGGGCTATACCTTGTTAAAAACCAAGTAGAAAGCCAAGGCGGCACTATTAGCATTGAAAGCGAACTAGACATTGGAAGCCGTTTTACAATAACGTTTTAAATATCTCCCCCTATTTTATAGGGGGAGTGCCCGCCTCAGGCGGGCGAGGGGGTACTCATTATGCACAGTAAATTTATAGACAGACAAAAACCTGAAACCGCAGAGCTGATATACCTGCTGCGCGATATTATATTAACTACCGTAATAGGTTTTGAAGAAAAGCACGACAAGTACCTACCCGTTTTTCATTATTTAGAGGCCTGCTGCTTTTTGGGTGTCGACCGTAAAAAAGGCGTATATGTTGCGTTTGTAAAAGGGATTTATATGCAAACACAAGAGGCTTTTAGCCCGCCCGACACTAAAGTTATACGTAAAATACACTATAAAACAGCCGATGAGATTGATGTTTTGCTGCTGCAAAGCCTGCTATATGAGGCCGTTGAAATAAATAAGCAACGAAATAAAAAACGTTGACATTTGCCCGCCCCCACCTCGGAAATTTTGCGTAAATTTGAGCCCTGAGTTTCGTAAAATCAGGACATGTCATCTACCAAATATATATTCGTAACCGGCGGCGTTGCGTCATCATTAGGAAAAGGAATTATCTCGGCTTCGTTAGCAAAATTGCTACAAGCCCGGGGCCTTAAAGTTACCATTCAAAAGTTAGACCCTTACATCAATGTCGACCCCGGCACCTTAAACCCTTATGAACACGGCGAATGCTTTGTTACCGAGGATGGCGCCGAAACCGACCTTGACTTAGGCCACTACGAGCGCTTTTTAGGTGTTGCCACATCGCAAGCCAACAACGTTACCACCGGCCGTATTTACCAAAACGTAATTAACAAAGAGCGCCACGGCGACTACCTTGGCAAAACCGTACAAGTTGTACCCCATATTACCGACGAGATTAAATACAACATTAAGCAGTTGGGCAAAACCGGCCGTTACGATGTTGTGATTACCGAGATTGGCGGCACTGTGGGCGACATTGAATCGTTGCCGTTTATTGAGGCTGTACGCCAGCTTCGCTACGAAGTAGGTAGCGAAAATGCCCTTTGCATCCACCTAACGTTAGTGCCTTATTTAGCTGCCGCAGGCGAGCTTAAAACCAAGCCTACGCAAAACTCTGTTAAATCGCTATTGGCTTACGGTATACAGCCCGATGTATTGGTTTGCCGCACCGAACACCCCCTAAATAAAGAGCTGAAAAAGAAAATGGCCCTGTTTTGCAACGTTGATGCCAACGCGGTAATTGAGGCTATGGACGCATCGAGCATATACGAAGTGCCCATTTTAATGCAGAACGAAGAACTGGATAAAGTGGTAATGGATAAGCTGCGCCTGCCTTACAAAGGCAAGCCTAACTTAGATAAATGGAAGGTATTTTTAGATAGGATGCAAAACCCTAAAAGCGAAACTACCATTGCCCTAGTAGGTAAATACATTGAGTTGAAAGACTCGTATAAATCTATTGTAGAGTCTATTATACACGCCGGTGTTGCTAATGAAACCCGCGTAAAAATTGAATGGGTAAAAGCCGAAGATGTTACCGACAAAAATGCCCCTACATTATTTAAAAACGTAAAAGGCATATTGGTAGCCCCCGGCTTTGGCGAGCGTGGTATTGAAGGCAAAATAAACGCCATTAAATATGCCCGCGAAAATGACATACCATTTTTTGGTATTTGCTTAGGCATGCAGTGTGCCGTTGTAGAGTTTGCCCGCAACGTATTGGGCCTTAAAAAAGCCAACAGCAGCGAGATGGACGTTAATACACCCGACCCTGTAATAAGCCTGCTGGAAGACCAAAAAAGCATTATTAAAAAAGGTGGCACTATGCGTTTAGGCGCCTACCGTTGCAACCTTAAAAAAGATACTAAAGCTGCCAAAATATATGGCGACGACCGCGTAATTGAGCGCCACCGCCACCGTTACGAATTTAACAACGTATACCTGAAAGACTATGAGGCAGCAGGTATGGTAGCCAGCGGTATAAACCCCGACGGCAAACTGGTTGAAATTGTTGAAATACCAACCAACAAATGGTTTGTAGGCGTACAGTTTCACCCTGAATACCGCAGCACGGTTGATAAGCCCCACCCACTTTTTGTTGATTTTATTAAGAATTGCAAATAGGGTTCAGAGGTCAGGGTTCAGAAAATCAAATTGTTAAAGCTCTCCCTTGTAAAGGGAGTACCATCTTGCTTTTGGCAAGATGGGGAGGGATTATTTATTTTTCCTACCTTTATCTTAAACCTAAACACCTAATAATGAAAAAGCTGCTTTGCTTATTGCTGATTATAGGCGCTATTAACGCCCATGCCCAAACAAGCGTAGGCATTCAAGCCAGTTATAACGGCCGCATAGGGGGCGAATATGGTTTTAACAGTTTTCCAAATGTTGGGCTATTTGTTACTTCTCCCATTTATAAAAAACTACACTTTAATACCGGATTAAATTTTCTGCACACTGCTAATGAAATTGCTTTTTACTATGAGCCCTGGTACATGGGGGCACCTGAAAATACAGCATCGGGCAAAACAAGAAGAGGTATTTTAGAAATTCCAGCAGAACTGTTAATGGGTATATATACAAGGCCCGAGGCTAAGATGAAAGCCTACCTGCATGCGGGTTACGCAATAGGAACCAGCCTATACAATAGAAGTTACTATTACGATAACAATAACAACCTCATTTCATCATCAAAAAATGCTGTAGGCAAAATACTGTACCATAACATTTGTTTTGAGCTGGAATTTAGGTGGACAATCCTAAAAAAATACACTACCTCGTTTTTTATCTGCAACCGCAATATGGCTTATAAATACCGAGAACAGAAGTATCATTACTGGTCCAATTATTTAGGCACCGGTATACGTTTGGGGCTTAACCTTCCTAAAAAAGCCAAATAATATTGTTGGGCTAAATTCGTCTCCCTTCTAAACTATTAGTTATTCCCTATTAGTTATTAGTTAATCATTACCTTTGCGCCCTCAAAAAACATTACAACATCAATGGATAGAAATACCATCATAGGCTTCGCGCTTATCTTCCTTATCCTTATAGGTTACTCTGTATACAACCGCCCATCTGAAGCGGAACAGGCTGCCCTTAAACGCCGTAACGACTCTATAGCACAGGTTGACAGCATTAGCCGACTAAAAGGTAAAGAGGCTGTTATAATGGCATCAAAAGCCAAGGCCGATTCAGCCAAAGCCATTGCTACTTTGCCCGATTCTATTCGTGCAAAACAAGACAGCAGCTGCTTTGGTGTGTTTGTTGGCGCATCTACCGGAGCAGAAAAAACCGTTACCATAGAGAATGAAAAGCTTAAAGTTGAAATATCAACCAAAGGCGGCGCTATTAAGCGTGTTGAGCTAAAAGAGTTTCAAACGTATGACCAGTTTAGCGCAAAAGCCAGCGGCCATGCCTCAATATTCGACGGTAAAACCGGCGCATACTCGCTTAAATTTTACCAAAACGGCGGCCCTGCCAATACGCAGGATTTTTATTTTGATACACAAGATGCCAACGTATCTGTAAAAGGTAACGATTCGGCCTCTGTATCATTAAAACTAAAAGCCAACGACGGGCAATATTTAGAGTATATCTACAGCCTTAAAGGCAATAGCTACATGGTAGGCTTTAAGGTAAAATCGCAAAACCTAAATACGGTTATTGACCCTAAGCAAAATACTTTTACGCTTGACTGGAAAGACCAGCCGGTGCGCAAAGAGAAAGACATTAAGCGCGAGCGCGAATTTTCGACCATATACTATAAGTATGCCGATGATGATGTGGATAACCTTTCATTAAGCGGCGAAGCCGACGAAAAACTGGAAGCTAAAGCCAAATGGGTATCATTTAAACAGCAATTCTTTTCGGCTACCCTAATTGCCGACCAAGCCTTTGAAAAACCCATAGACTTATCGGTAAAACCATTGGAAGGTAACGACGATATTAAGACCATGTCGGCCTCGCTAACCATACCTTACAACCATACCGCCAGCGAAACTTTTGGCATGCGTTTTTACTTTGGCCCAAACCATTACAACACCCTTAAACAGTACGACCTTGATATGGAAGACCAAATACAACTGGGCAGCTTTGCCTTGTTTGTATGGGTAAATAAATATGTGGTTATACCTGTATTCCATTTTTTAGATGGGTTTGACCTTAGCTACGGTATTGTAATTTTAATTTTAACCTTACTTATTAAGCTTTTGATATTGCCACTTACCTACAAGGCATACCTATCAACCGCTAAAATGCGCATACTAAAGCCCGATATTGATGCCATAACGGCTAAAATACCGAAGGACGATGCCCTGGCCCGCCAACAAGCCACTATGGATGTGTACCGAAAGGCCGGCGTAAGCCCTATGGGGGGCTGTTTGCCACAGTTATTGCAGTTGCCCATATTGCTGGCACTATTCAGCTTTTTCCCATCGGCTATTGAGTTGCGCCAGCAAAGCTTTTTGTGGGCCGAAGACCTTTCTACTTACGACAGCATTGCTACCCTGCCATTCAGCATACCATTTTACGGCGACCACGTAAGCTTGTTTACCTTGTTAATGACAGTTTCAACCCTATTATTTACCTGGGTAAATAGCAAATACCAAGCGCAAGACCAACAGTTTAAGCAGCTAAAATGGATGATGTATTTAATGCCAATCATCTTCCTTGGTGTACTTAATAGC
>JANOCJ010000159.1:0-11535 GCA_031412115.1 Flavobacteriales bacterium | reverse complement strand
TTTTGAGGCAAAAAAATCAAGAAACGTTTTACGTATTTCGTTGGCAGTCATCATAAGGCTGCAAATATAACATTTTAGGGGCTAGGGGCTAGGGGTTAGGGGCTAGAAAATTGGACTAGAATAATTTCACCTTTAATACGTTTATATGCCATGCTGCGATTACTCCTCTTATGCGTCCTCTATTTAATTTGTTTTTCGGGCTTTGCCCAGGTTAAAATTGGCCATGTAAATTTTGAAGCTTTTTTACTAGAGATGCCCGAAACAAAGGTTGTGATGGCTCAGGTTAACCGCTTAGGTGATAGCCTAAACGCTATGCTGGCTAAAAAGGCTGATTATATTCGGGATATGGCGAAAAGCCCTACCCCAACAATAACAGCAGACTCTTTAAATAATTTGCAAAACGACTTTAATACCGAGACTTACCGCTGCCAAACATTAATTTCGGAAACCTATACCAAGGAGATTAAAATCATTCAAACCAAAGTAAAAAAGGTCATAAGGGAAATAGCCCTAGCGCAAGGCTTTAACTACATTTTAGACAGCAGCGATAAAAAGGTGTTGTTTGCCGATAGCCCAACTACCGATATTACCATTTGGCTAAAACAAAAACTTAGGCTGGAATAAATTACTTCTCATCTTTCCCCTCAATCTTCTTAATCTCCAAGCTATCCAAGTCAACGTCAATTTCTTCGTCGTATAGTTCGGCAAAGGGCTCGCGCAGCGATTTTATCATAATGGTTTTGTCCAACGTTAACAATAGCGAGGGTAATACCATTAAATTGGTGAATATTGAAGTAAATAGGGTTATGCATATTAATGCGCCTAAGGCTACCGTACCGCCAAAGTTTGACAGCATAAATATGCTAAAACCAAACAGCAGGATGATAGAGGTGTATAGGATAGAGAAACCGCTTTCATGCAGCGACTCTTCAACCGAACGTTTGATGTTTTGGTTGTGCTTTTTAAGCTCGTGCCCGTAAATAGAGAAAAAGTGGATGGCGCTATCAATAGCAATGCCATAGGCAATGTTAAACACCAGTATGGTTGATGTACGGAGCGATATATCGGCGAAGCCCATAATACCGGCGGTAAACACCAGTGGTATTAGGTTTGGCACTATTGATATAAGCACCATACGGAACGACGAAAACATAAAAGCCATTAAGCCCGAAATAAGTACAATAGCGGCTAGTAAACTCCACAACAGGTTGTCTACCAAATAGTCGGTGCCCTTAACAAACACCAAGCTGGTGCCTGTAAGGGTTACATTGTATTTTTCTTTTGGGAAGATAGAATCAACCCTTGGCTTTAACTCGGCCATTAGCGATTTCATGTGCGACGAGCCAATATCGGCCACCTGCACACTAATGCGTGTTTTATGCTGAAGACTGTCTAAAAACGGCTTGGTTAAATTGCTTTTTTTAGCATCTTTACCCTTAGGCATATAGTCGAACATAAAAGCCAGTTCGTCCCTGTCGGGTAGCAAGTATTCGCTAGAGTCGCCATTGTAATAGGCTTGGCGGGCAAATTTTACAATTTCGGCAATAGATAATGGGCGAGAGAATTCGGGGTATTCAGCCAGCACCCCCTGCAACTCATCAATTTTGCGCAGGTTGCTAAATTTTAAAATATCGCCTTTCTTCTTCGCGTTAGTAGCCGAATCGCCTTTCATTTTCGATTCTACCACAATTTCAAAAGGCATAATGCCATGAAAATTGGTTTCGATAAAGGCTAAGTCGGTACGCAGTTTATCGCCTTTGGGTATATCATCTGTCAAGGCCCCGGTGGTGCGCATTTTAGTCATACCCCAAACCGATACTACTAATAAGGCAATGGTAATAGCATAAATAACGGGGCGGCGGCGGTTTACCATGCGTACTATCCAATTGGTAACGCCTATCATCCATTTATAATCCAAATGCTTGGTATGTTTTGGCGGCGGCGCATCTACATAGCTAAATAATATAGGCACCAGTACTATGGAGAAGATAAACACTATCATTACATTGATAGAGGATACAACCCCAAACTCGCTTAATATTTTGCTTTGGGTAAAGGTAAAGGTGGCAAAGCCCAAGGCGGTATTAAAATTGGTTAAAAACAGGGCCATGCCTATGCGAATGATAACCCGGGCAATGGCTTTTATCTTATTACCGTGGTTTACAAACTCGCGGTGAAAAATATTGGTAATGAAGATGCAGTTGGGTATGCCTATAATAATAATAAGCGGCGGAATTAACCCTGTAAGTGCTGTAAGCTGGTAACCAAAAAGCACCACTGTGCCCAAGCTCCATATAATACTTAAAAACACTACCACCATAGGTATGGCAATGGCTTTAAAAGAGCGGAAGATTACAAACAGCACTATTATGGTAATAAGTATAGATAGCAGCGAGAATAAAATAAGCTCGTTGCTTAGGCGCTGGGTATTTACTGTACGTATGTAGGGCAAACCCGAGTAGTGCATTTCTATACCCGTGGTGGCGGCAAACTTATCGCCCTCTACCACAATTTCATTAACCAAAGCCCTCCGCCCTTTAGAGTTTACAACCTCCTTATCCAGCGTTAGCAGCATAAGCGTAACGTTGGTTTGGTTATTTATAAGCAGCCCATTGTAAAAAGGCAGGTTATTAATACGCTCCTTAATACTATCAACAGCGGCTTGGGTGGTTGGCCTTTGGGTTATAACGGGGGTAAACTTAAATGCCTGCGCAACAGTATCTTTTACCAAAGCCTGAATTTTGGTAATGGCCAAAATATCTTTTACACCTTTAATTTTGGCAATATTCTCGCCCAAATCATACCATTGGGTAAAAATAGCCTTTTGGTAAAGCTTATCTGTTTGTATGCCAATGGCCAATACCGCGCCATCTTCGCCAAACTGGGCTTTAAAATTTTCATAGTCTATATAAGTACTATCGTCGGCCGGCAAAACGCGGGCACCTGTATAACTTAACTCAACTTTGGTGGCCATGTAGGCCATAAATACCGTTATTATTCCGGTTACTACCAGAATTGCCAAACGGTTTCGCAATATGATGCGTGCTAAAATTCTCCACATAATTACAGGGTTCGAAGGTACAACATATCTGCTTTTATAATCCTAAGCATGCAAAAACAGCTTTTCAAGAAGTGTAAACATTATTTTGTTTTTTAAATTTTATTACACTTTTTCAAACTAATAACTTTTTATCAAAATAGGTATAACTACTTACATCAACATTAAGTTGAGTGTATATTTTTAGGCTTGTATTTACATTGTAAATCAACGCTTTGTGTTTATAACTAATTGTAAAAAAGGGTGCATTCTTACAAACGATATGTTTTTGTATAGTTGATACATTTCAGGTTAATAGTTAGCTGGAATATTGTGATGTACAAATGAGTAACCCAACCATTTAACATTTTAACTATGAGGACGGAACAAGTACAGTGGAGTGCAGGCGCAGGATGGGAATTACTAAACGGACAATCCCTGGCACATGAGGCGCAGTTGGTATTAATGTTTGGCAGCACCAGCCTGTTAAAGAACAAAGTATTGACAAAGCAGGCAAAAGACAAGTTTCCTACCGCCCACTTTGTAGGATGTTCAACCTCGGGCGAGATTATGGACACCCATGTAAATGATGAAACCATAAGCCTTACCGCTATTAAATTTGACAAAACCGACCTTATTGCTAAAAACATTGCTATAGATAATGCGGCTGACAGCTATAATGTTGGCAAAGCCCTGATACATAAATTTGACCACAAAGGCCTTAAACACGTTTTTGTATTATCTGACGGCTTAAATGTTAACGGCTCGCAGTTGGTAAAAGGCATGCGCGATGCATTACCCGCAGGGGTAAGTGTAACCGGCGGCCTTGCCGGCGATGGCGCAAATTTTAGCGAAACCCTTATTATTAGTGATGATGCTTACCCAAAAAGCCATATGCTTACCGCTATTGGTTTTTATGGCGCAGGCTTAAAAGTTGGCTACGGCTCGTTTGGCGGCTGGGATAGCTTTGGTATTGAGCGTTTGGTTACCAAATCATCAAACAATATTTTATACGAACTTGACGGCAAACCGGCCTTAGAATTATATAAATCATTTTTAGGCGAGCAGGCTAAATTCTTGCCTTCGTCAGGCTTATTATTTCCATTAAGTATGCGTAGCGAGTTGGACCATTTACCCGTTGTACGCACTATACTATCAGTAAACGAAAAAGACAACAGCCTGGTATTTGCAGGTGATATTGGCGAAGGCTCAAACGTAAGGTTAATGAAAGCCAATATTGACCGATTACTTGATGGTGCAGCAACAGCGGCCAGCACCAGCATGGCCCCTTTACTTGATGCAAGTGCCGAATTAGCTATACTTATTAGCTGTGTAGGCCGCAAACTGGTATTAAAACAAATGGTTGAAGAAGAGGTAGAAGGCGTACGCAGCATTTTAGGCAGCAAAACGGCTATTACCGGTTTCTATTCGTACGGAGAAATTTCTCCCTTTTCTAAAGATGCCCGTTGCGAATTACACAACCAAACAATGACAATTACTACATTTTCAGAAGCAGCATAAAATACTAACTATTAACAAAATTAGAGAAACTATGAAAGAGGTTGCACAACAAAATGCAAACCTAAGCCAAATGCACCGGTTGCTACAGCGACAAGTTGCAAAACATCTTAGCGGCGTAAATATGGACCAACTTATGCCATTTATTAACGCCGTTAATGAAGCCTACCTTGCCTACGAAAAAGACCACAATCAAATTGAGCGCACGTTGGAATTAAGCTCAAACGAGCTTTATAAAGCCAATGCAGCGCTTAACGAGGTTAAAAACAGCCTTGAAATTACTGTTGATGAGCGTACTGCCGAGTTGCAAGCCATTAACAAGCAGTTGATAGATCGTGAACAACGGTTTCGCTCATTAATTGACAATTCGTTTGATATTATAACTATCATTAACCCTAATGGTACTGTTGTATATCAAAGCCCGGCATTTTACCGTTCCTGTGGTTTTACCGAAGAGGAAATTGTAGGCTGCAACGGTTTTGATTACATACACCCGGATGATCTGGAACGTGTTGTAGATGCTATACGTTTAGGTATTGAAACCCCGGGCTCGGTACATTCGCTAGAGTTTCGCTCTTTAACCAGCAACGGCAGCTACATTTGGTTTGAAACCACCGGCAGCTATGTTGTAGAAGAAAATTTTACTGGAATTATTTTAAACTCGCGCGATATTACTGAGCGCAAGCGTGCTCAAAAACAAATGACAACCCAAAGCCGCTTGCTAGATACTATTACACACAGCATGCCTGTATTTATATATAATGTAAATAAAGACGGAATTTGTACTGCAATTACAGGCAATGGCTTAAAACGCTTGGGCGGAACAGAAGAAACAATAATAGGCTTATCTATTTACGACCGCATTAACAACCGTAATGAGGATATACAAAGGGCATATTCGGGCGAGATGGTTAACTTTATTAACCAATCGACTTATAACGATGAGGATGTATATTTTGAACATTTCCTGTTTTTAGACGATTCGGATGGCGACCGCAACCTTATTGGCTTTGCTATGGATGTTACCGATGGTAAAAAAGATGAAAACCGCCTAAAAGACTATTACGATACACTGGAAAAAACAAATCAGGAACTTGACCAGTTTGCCTACATCGTATCGCACGACTTAAAAGCACCATTGCGCGCTATAAGTAACCTTTCTATATGGATTGAAGAAGACATTGAAGAGGTATTGAAAGACGATACCAAGCAAAATTTTGATTTGTTGCGTGGACGCATACACCGCATGGAATCATTAATTAATGGCATATTGGAATACTCGCGCGCAGGCCGTATGAAAAGTACCCCAATGCAATTTAAGTCGCACCCTATTGTAAAAGAAATTGTAAGTGTATTGGCTCCGCCCGATAACTTTAAGGTAGAAATACAGGCCGACCTACCCGAAAGAGTAGCCGACAAATTGAAGCTGGAGCAGGTGTTTAGCAACTTTATTAGCAATGCTATTAAATACAATAGCAACCCGGAACCGTTTATAAAAATTGGATATAACGAGAATGCCAGCCACCACCAGTTTTATGTAGAAGACAATGGCCCGGGCATAGATGCAGAATACCATGAAAAGGTGTTTGTTATATTTCAAACCCTGCAAGCACGAGATAAGGTTGAAAGTACCGGTGTTGGCTTGGCTATAGTAAAAAAGATTATTGAAGATGCCGGCGGCCGCGTGTGGGTAGAATCTGAACTTGGCAAAGGCTCTAAATTCTGTTTTAGCATACCAAAGCAACCAACCATGGCTGTAGCAGCCTAAATTAATACCAACCACATCAAAGTAGTATTTTATAGGGAAGCAACAAAATTGCTTCCCTATTGTTTTTTATATTCAATTAGCATAAATTTGTTCAGCTATGAAACGCGCAGGTATACTGTTTCTTACTTTTTTATATGCTATTGCTGTAATTGGCATTAGCCTGTCTGTGCATTACTGTGGCAAACGCATCAACTCAGTTTCATTAGGTATTGAAACCAAAAAATGCTGCTGCGGAGATAAAAAGGAAGATAAAAAAGGATGCTGTACTACCAAAACATTTTCGGCTAAGGTTACTGATACCCACCAACCGGCCAGCCAGCTAAGGGTTGCACCGCCTATAGCAACTAACCTTTTTTGCTATCATTATACCGGCCCTATTGTTCCGGCACCACAAAAAAGCAAAGCACCTGTTCCTTTGTATTATAAAAATTGGCATCTCCCAATGGGGAATCCTTTGTTTTTGCGAAACCGCAACATCTTAATTTGATTTTTTAGGTTTTCAGGAATTACCTATAGGCTTTAGCCTGTGGGATGTTTACTTATTCTTATTACTTAAAATTCAAAAAAAATGAAAACGATCAATTTTAAAATACCGGCTACCATTATAGCCCTAATTTTCAGTATACAACTATTTGGCCAGCAGGCTGCAACAGGTGTTCAAACGGCTTCTTTTAAAGTTTCGGGCAACTGTGAAATGTGCAAAAAACGTATTGAAGGTGCTTCAAACAAAACCAAAGGGGTGCAAACTGCCATCTGGAGTGCCGAAAAACAAGAAGTTACCATTACCTACGATGCGGCAAAAACATCGCCCCAGCAGGTAGGCCAAGCCATAGCCAAAGTAGGCTACGACAATGAGTATGCTAAAGCTGCTGCCGGCGATTATAAAAAGCTACCGGCTTGTTGCAAATACACGCGAGAGAACTAATAACTGATTAGAAAATAGCGGCCCCAAATCTTGGGGCTGCTTATTTCTTCCGCGATGAAAAAAATAATTTTACTGGCAATATTGCTGTTGCCCATATATTGTATGGCCCAGCATACCATCACCGGCAGTGTATTTTCGGGCAACGACAATATGCCCCTGCCCGGTGCTACCATTGTTTCTATCCCATCAGGAAAAGCTACTTTAAGCGACGTAAATGGCCTGTTTACAATAACCGTAGACACTACCGACCATAGCATAGTAGTAAGTTATGTAGGCTTTGTACCTGACACTATTAAAACCACTGAAAACAATAGCCTTACCGTTGTATTGCAACCGGGCAAAAATTTGCAAACAGTTGTAGTTGATGGCAACGGTCAAACAACCCGCATATCGGGCATAAACCCTATAAAAACTCAAATAATGACGGAGAAGGAACTGGGCAAAGCGGCCTGTTGCAACCTGTCTGAGAGTTTTGAAACCAACCCGTCGGTAGACGTTAACTACAACGATGCCGTAACCGGAACTAAGCAAATACAAATGTTGGGCCTATCGGGCATATACAGCCCTGTGCAGTTGGAGAATATTCCTTTTTCGCGCACGTCTATTGCCAACTATGGCCTCAATTTTATTCCCGGCCCGTGGGTAGAGTCTATACAGGTGTCAAAAGGTGCGGGGTCGGTAGTTAATGGCTACGAAAGCACTACCGGTTTAATTAACGTTGAACTTAAAAAGCCCGAGGAAAGTGAACGGCTTTACCTTAATGGCTATTTGAACTCTATGCTACGGTCTGAAGGTAATTTAAACCTGGCCCAACGGGTAAGTAAAGATAGCGCTTGGCATACCGGCTTGCTATTGCATTTTGACGGCTGGCAAAGCGAAATTGATAAGAATAAGGACGGGTTTATGGATATGCCTTTATCTTCCAACTTTGGCTTAATAAACCGCTGGAAATACCAAGGTAAAAATGGCTTTGAAAGCATGTTTGGCGTTAAGGCTTTTTATGACCGTCGTAGCGGTGGGCAGTTAGGCTATAACCCCAAGGAAGATAGATTTTCTACCCAAAAATGGGGCTTTGATATGCTTACCAAACGCATTGAAGTATTTGCTAAAAACGGCTATGTATTTGGCAATGCTAACGAGAGTAGTATAGGCACTATCATATCAGTACTATACCACAACCAAAAAAATGTGTTTGGCTTGCGGGCGTTGGATATTGAGCAGCGCTCTGTTTATGGCAACTTTATTTTTCAATCAAACATAAACAGCACGCAGCATAAGTATAAAGCGGGCTTTAGTATTGTGTACGACCATATTACTGAATCCTTTATAAACCAACCCTATTTTAGGGAAGAAATTGTGCCAGGTGCCTTTTTTGAATACACCTATAATAAGGACGACCGTTTTGTAGTAGTAGCAGGCGGCCGGGCCGATTACCACAATCTTTTCGGCATGTTTTTTACCCCGCGCATACATGCCAAATACAACCTTACCGAACTTTTGGTTTTACGTGCATCAGTTGGAAAATCGCAACGCACAGCGGGCATTTTTGCTGAGAATATGGGCCTGCTGGCTAATAACCGGCAGTGGATAATTATGGGCAACGGCGGACAAGCCTATGGGCTACAGCCCGAAGTAGCCTGGAACTATGGCACTAACCTTACCTGGGGCTTTTTTGTAAATGAAAACCCTGCAACACTTAGTGTTGATGCCTATCGTACCGATTTTACCAACCAAATAGTGGCAGATATGGACCATAGTGCGCAGCAGGTGTTGTTTTACAACCTTACGGGCCCGTCATACTCCAACAGTGCACAAATACAATTGGATATTGAGCCTGTAACCCGTTTGCAATTCCGCATAGCTTACCGCTATTTTGATGTGAAAACCCAATACACTACCGGCTTATTACAAAAACCTTTTGTAGCTAAACACAGGGCTTTTATAAACGTAGCCTACGAAACCGAAAATGAAAAATGGCGCTTTGATTTTACCGCCCAATGGTTTGGGCCAAAACGCATACCTTCTACCCTATCAAACCCCGAGGCGGCCCAAATGCCAAGCCAATCGCCAAGCTATTTTATGTTTAATGCGCAGGTAAGCCGCACATTTAACAAATGGGAAGTATACTTAGGGGGAGAAAATTTAAGCAACTACCGCCAGCAAAATTTAATTGTAGATGCTGCTAACCCTTTTGGGCAGTTATATGACGCATCGCTGGTGTGGGGCCCAACCATAGGACGAATGTTCTATGCAGGGTTTAGGTTTAAGATTAATTAAAGAATGTACAATTCAGAATGCAGAATTAATTCTTGCAAACGCATTATGCATTTTGCATTCTGAATTTTTAATTCTTTTTCTTATTACTATTCTTCAACGCCCCGCTACGCCAAGCATCAATAAACTTGGCCCAGGCTATAGGGTTCATCAGGCTTATGGTTTGCGCCTGCCCTGCATAATACATGCGGGTTTGCTGCTGCTGCATACCATATTTATAACTCATATAAGGGTCTGCACCAATAGGTGGTGCAGGCAGGTTATTGGGGTCAATGTTACGTTGGGCGCGCATTAAATCGCCTTCGGCCAAATCAAGGTTCATAAAAGCCGTTTTAAACTGCTCTTTGGTAGGCCAAGGGTAAATATCTACTGTAGGTAACGCAATAGTATCGCGCTTTAGCACTTGTATTAGTGAGTAGCGACCATCGGGTAAATTTTCAGGTATGATAAAACGTACCGGTGTATAACCTAAAGCAGAAAACTCAATAGTATCCTTTTCTCGGGCTACAAGGGTAAAAAAGCCATAGTAATCACTAATAGACCCGCGCGAAGTATTATGTACCATAATACTGGTAAATGGCACGGGATACAGGCTATCGGCACTAACAACAACACCTGAGAATTGTATTAAATTTTGAGCCACTGCCGTTTTACACGCCATTATAGCCAATACTATGATCAACAACTTTTTCATCTACATCAAAATTACTGCGCTTTATTGTATTGGGCAAGCCAATAATTGGCAAATGCACATTTTATGCTAAACGCACGGTCTTTAAATATATTTTTGTCCTATATGCGTTTCTTTCAGCTTCCTATTATAAAAAACCCTTACACACGCTTTTTGTTGGCTTTGGGTATTGCCATTGCATTATTCTTTGCATTAAAAATACCCATACTAAAAGCCGCAGGCAACTACCTGCGCAGCGAAGACCAACCGCAAAAATCGCGCTACATGTTTGTTTTAAGCGGCGGGGCGTATGACAGAGGCAAAGAAGCTGCCCGTTTATACAAAGCCGGAATGGTTGACACACTGGTACTTACAGGCCAAAACGTAGCCATGAATTTAAAAGCTTTGGGCATAGATATTAATGAGGCCCAGCTAACCGATAGTGCTTTGGTGCATTTTGGTGTGCCGCAAGAGCGGATTATTATGCTGCCCAAAGGCACCAGCACATTAGAGGAAGCATCAGTTATCAAAGATTTCTGTGTAAAAAAAGGCCAACTTAAAGCTATGGTATTGAGTGATAAATTTCATACCGGAAGGGCAAAGAAACTGATACGCCCAATATTGAAAAAAGAAGGTATTGAATTGGTGATGGTAGGTTCGCCATCATCGCAATACGATGAAGATAATTGGTGGGAAAGCGAAAACGGCCTTATTATGGTGAATAATGAGTACGCCAAAGTTTTTTACTATCTGCTTAAATAAAAGGTACTATGTGCGGAATTGCCGGATTTGTTTGTTTTGATGAAAGCCAAAGGCTTGATATAAGTAAACTGCAAAATTTTGCTGCTTGCCTTAAATACCGTGGGCCTGATGAAGAGGGCTATGAAATTTCAAACGAAAACGGATACCAACTGGCTTTTGCCCATAAAAGGCTAAGCATTATTGACCTATCGGAAACCGGAAAGCAGCCAATGAAAAGCCTTTCTGGCAACTCTATAATTATTTTTAATGGCGAGATTTATAATTTTCAACCCATAAAAGCCAAGCTGGAAGCGGCGGGCAGAAAATTCAGGGGAACATCGGACACCGAAGTTATTTTACAAGCCTATGAAGAATGGGGCATTGACAAAACATTAAGTGAAATAGAAGGTATGTTTGCCTTTGCTTTGTTTGATTATACTACGCAAAAACTACTGATAGCCCGCGACAGGTTTGGGCAGAAACCTTTGTACTACCGTGTGTTTGGCAATAACATTGCCTTTAGTTCAGACATACGCTCTTTTGAAACCTTTTTTAATGACCTTACGCTTGATGAATATGCCCTGCAATATTACTTTCAAGAA
>JANOCJ010000158.1:0-3278 GCA_031412115.1 Flavobacteriales bacterium | reverse complement strand
AAAAAGCCGAAACAGAGCAGGTATATATAGGTAGAGTGACATTGATACGATAATATGAGCAAACCCACTAACGAACTTAAACTGGCTATTGGTGCAGACCATGCCGGTTTTGAATTGAAAGAATTTTTAAAAAAATACATTGAAGAAAAAGGTGCCTTAGTTAAAGACTTTGGCACCTTTTCTACTGATAGTACTGACTATCCTGATTATGCGCATGAGGTAGCTAAATCGGTTGAAGGCAACGAGGTTGATTTTGGCATTTTAATATGTGGTAGTGGCAATGGCATTAACATGGCTGCAAACAAGCACAGCGGCATACGCGCCGCACTTAGCTGGAATGAGGAAGTAGCCTCATTGGCACGCATGCATAATGATGCCAACATACTAACCCTGCCGGGGCGCTATGTAAGCACTGACGAAGGCCGTAAAATTTTAGATGCCTTTTTAAGCTCTGATTTTGAAGGTGGCCGCCACCAGCGCAGGGTAGACAAAATATCAGTGTAACAATTAGTTATTATACTAAAATCATCTAACCATGAAAACAACAATATTAACAGTAATTGCTTTAGTTTTTGCTTTTACAGCAGCGGCGCAACAAACTGGCACAGCACCTGCAAAAACTACTACAACCAAACCGGCAATGAATGCCGCTACTACTAAGCCCGTTGAAAAAACACGCCCAATGAAGGTGGCTACATCAACCACACCACCGACACAACAAAACAGCCCTGTTGATTCTGAGAACAACACACCAAAGGCAGGCACCACTACAACGGCACCAAACACAACCGCCCCTAAAACACAGGCCGGTGGCGTAACCACTACCCCGGCCCGCAATGCTGCCTCACCTAAAGCATCAAAACAAATACAGGCTAAACCGGCAGAAAAAGCCCCGCAAAAAAGAGACTAGTAACCTTTGTTATTAAATACAGTAAAAGCGGGCAATTGCCCGCTTTTTTATTTTATACTTTAGCATACAAATCTATTTAAAACATGAAACGTTTATTAACCCTTTTGCTTATAGTAGTTGCATACAGTGCCATTGCACAAACCAATAGTGTTGCTTTAAAATACTCGCTGGTAGTAAATGCCGATGGCTTAAAAAAGCTGGTATACAGCTTAGCCTCTAACAAATATGAGGGGCGTGAGTCGGCAACATCGGGCCAACGCAAAGCAGCAGCTTTCATAAAGCGATATTATAAAAAGAACGGCGTGCAACCCGGCAATAATGGTAGCTACTTTCAGCAGTTTGAGGTGAAAGAATATGGCACATCGGCAGGGATGAGCGATAACGTTTTGGGCTTTATTGAAGGCGATGATAAGAAAGATGAGATTATAGTAATTAGCGCTCATTATGACCATTTAGGCAAAGAGGGTAAAAATATTTTTTATGGGGCCGATGATGATGCCTCGGGCACTGCTACTATTATGATGATTGCCAAAGCTTTTGCTATGGCTAAAAAAGCAGGTTATGGCCCACGCCGCAGCATATTGTTCCTAAATTTTTCGGGCGAAGAAAAAGGCTTGTTAGGGTCTGAATATTATACTGAAAATCCGGTATATCCATTAAAAAACACCATAACCAACCTTAATGTAGATATGATTGGCCGCATTGATAGCGCCCACATTGGCGATACAAACTATGTATACCTAATAGGCTCTGACAGGCTAAGCCAGGACTTGCATTTTATAAGCGAAAAAAGCAACGCCATGTATAGTAACATTAATTTGGACTATACATTTAATGCAGAAAGCGACCCTAACCGGTTTTACTACCGGTCAGACCACTTTAACTTTGCTAAAAACGACATTCCCGTTATATTTTATTTTAGCGGCGTACATGCCGATTACCACCAACCAACCGATACCCCCGACAAAATATTGTACAACAAAATGGAGAAGATAGCCCGCTTGGTATTTTTTACCGCCTGGGAGCTTGCAAACCGCGATGATAGGCCTGCCTTAGATAACCCGACAAGCAAATAATGCGGGTTAGTTTATTTGCATTTTTTGCGGCTATATTGCTTTTTGCCTGTAGCCAAAACAAGCAAACCGATACACGTACCTGCTTTTATTATAACGAGCCGTTGGGCATCACCTCCCTCGACCCGGCTTTTGCCAATAACAATGCCAATATTTGGCCCATTAGCCAGCTATTTAATGGCTTAGTTCAGTTAGATGATAGCCTGCGTGTAATACCATGCATTGCAAAGAAATGGGATATTAGTACAGATGGTAAAACCTACACATTTACCCTGCGCAATGAAGTGTATTTTAATGATGCTGAAGTCTTCCCCAATAATAAAGGCCGTAAAGTAACAGCAGCCGATTTTGTATACAGTTTTAATCGCATTAAAGATGAAAAAACAGCTTCGCCGGGCGAATGGGTTTTTAGGAATACAGACGGTTTTAAAGCTATCAATGATACCGTTTTGCAGATAACGCTGACGGATGCTTACGCCCCCTTTTTGCAGATATTGACTATGCCCTATTGTGTGGTGCTTCCGCATGAGGCCATTGAAAAATATGGCAAAGATTTTAGGCGAAACCCCGTAGGTACCGGCCCGTTTTTTGTTAAATTTTGGTATGAAGGTAACCGCCTGATACTATGGAAAAACCCCACCTATTTTGAGGTAGATGGCATTGGCACTAAACTGCCTTATTTAGATGCTGTTTCCGTTTCATTTATTGCTGACAAACAAGTTACCTTTTTAGAATTTATAAAAGGCGAACTGGATATGCTGCAAGGCATTGACGGGGTTTACAAAGATGAATTGCTGAGTAAAAGCGGCACACTAAACTCCAAGTATTCCGACAAATACTTTCTGCTATCCGAACCCTACTTGAATACTGAATACATGGGCTTTTTGGTAGATGAAACCTTACCACAGGTGCAAAGCAGCGTGTATAAAGATAAGCGCGTACGTCAGGCACTAAACTATGCTATTGACCGTGATAAGATGGCCCGTTACCTGCGCAACAATATGGTTACACCGGCTACTGCGGGCTTTGTGCCTAAGGGCATGCCCGCCTTTGATGCTACAAAAGTACATGGCTATAATTACAATCCGGCCAAAGCACGCCAACTGCTAACCGATGCAGGGTACCCCAATGGCAAAGGCTTGCCTGTTTTAGTAATGAATACCACACCCAATTACCTCGACATTTGCGAGTTTATACAAAGCGAACTGAGCGCTATTGGGGTGCAGACTAAAATTGAAGTAAACGAAGCCGCTACGCACCGCAAAATAGTAGCTAATCAAGGCATGAACTTCTTC
>JANOCJ010000157.1:0-2840 GCA_031412115.1 Flavobacteriales bacterium | reverse complement strand
GCAATATCATCGTAGGTAGTAGTTTGTCCAAAGGGTATTTTAAGCAACTCGTTCCACACTTTTAGTTGAAACTCTGTACCCTGCAACGCTACATTTATTTGTGGTATGGTATCGTACTTAGCGGGTACAAACAGCTTTTTGCTTAAGTCCCAACTTTTGGCTTCGGTAAGTTTTGTTTCGGGGTAACGTTTGGCTAAACCGGCAACAAATGCCGTTTCATCGTCCAATAGTTCCAGTTCCAAAATAGCATTTTTATGCAGCAATACTACGTACTTGCCAAAGGCCGATTCACCTATAAAATATTTCAATTCTTTTACCGCAGTAACATCTTCCAACACCTCAACCGAATATTCAAGCACAAAAAGTGGTTGCTCCGGTGTAAATAAATTTTGCATGGCGCAAAGCTACTCACATTGCTGCATTAACATCAAAAAAACATTCAATGCCTTTTGGGCGTTTTATGTATATGAATGCAAAGGCGCTATCAGTTTTGCTTTTTTGCTGTGTACAAATTTCACTTTTTGGGCAAAGGCAAGATAGTAGTGCCACCGAAAATTATGTTCGTATAAACTACGATAACGACTTTTTTACCGCTACCGACCGCTACTATACCCAAGGCACCAGTATAGAATATATTAACTCCTTTTTGGCCCGCTCGCCTTTTTCATATGCCCTTATACGCGCAGGCAAAGTCAATTATTTTGGCATTGGTATTACCCAAAATATTTACACGCCCAAAAGCATTGATTACGATGCTATATTTTATGGCGAAAGGCCCTACGCGTCTACCTTACATTTTTCCAGCTTTTTAGTATCGCTAAATCCTGCACGTAAACTGCGTTTAACCACCCAGTTAGATTTGGGTATAATTGGCCCTGCTACCGGCGGCGGCGAGCAGCAAAAAGCTATTCACCGTGCTTTGCCAAACAATGGCGCACCTATGGGCTGGCAGTACCAAATTGCCAACGATGCTATTGTAAACTACAATACGCAAATTGAAAAGGGTATTGTAAACACAACCTATTTTGAATTGGTTGGCATTGGTAAGTTGCGCTTAGGCACATTAAACGATGATTTAAGCACCGGACTTATGTTTCGTACAGGCTTGCTACACCCTTACTTTAAGAGTTTGGGATTGTATAAAAATGCTGATACAAAACGTAAAATAAACAACTTTCAACTATACCTGTTTGCAAAAGGCACTGCTACTTTGGTAGGCTACGATGGAACTATGCAGGGAGGTGTTTTTAACCGCAAAAGCCCATATACCTTATCTGCCGGCGATGTTAGCCGTGTAACAGCCAGTGTATATGCCGGAGCTGTATTTTCGTACCTAAGGGTTAGTATAGAATTTGCCCACGTATATGCCACACCACAGTTTAAAGGCTTATACAATAGCTGGGGCCATTGCAACCTAACTGTTGCCTTTTAGCAGATAATTCCGTATAATTTAAAGTAAAGCCCTATTTTTGCGCCCTGATTGGCCCTATAGCTCAGCTGGATAGAGCACCTGCCTTCTAAGCAGGCGGTCAGGGGTTCGAATCCCTTTGGGGTCACGCATAGCCCGCCAAGCAGTAGTTTGGCGGGTTTATTTTTACTGCCCACTATCGGGCTGTTGGGTAGAGTGCCCGGGAAATTTTAGTTTTAACGATTCCAGTGTTTCTACAATAGTTTCGGCTACTACTAGGTTGCGGTACCATTTAGCATCGGCAGGTACAATAATCCAAGGCACTACATTGCATTCTGTAAATACCTTTTCGTACACGGCAAGGTACTTATCCCTTTTGCCTGCATCGCGAACGTCGGAAGGGTCGTACTTCCATTTTTTACGCTCATTGCTAAGCCTACGCTCTATGCGGGCCATTTGCTCCTCGGCCGATACGTGCAAATAAAATTTAAGTATGATGGTGTTGCTTTCTTCCAGGTATTCTTCTAAATGGTTTATAAACCGCATCCGGCTTTTATTTTTTGCCGGTGATGATAGCTTTTCAACTGTAGTAACCAATATCGCCTCGTAATACGAACGGTTAAATATTTGAATCATTCCTTTTGCAGGAAATTGCTGGTAAGCACGCCACATAAATTCGTGCGCGGCTTCATCTGCCGAAGGCACACCAAATGATTTTACGTTGCAGCCTTGCGGGTTTATGCTTGAGAATACTTGCTTTATTGTACCATCTTTACCGGCAGCATCAACACCTTGCAAAATTATTAGCAACGAATATTTTTTGTTTGCATACAGCAGTTCCTGCTGTAATTCCAAACGTTCTGCTAGTTTTTTAAGCTGTTTTTTAGCCTCCTCTTTATTGGCATCTTTAGGTGGTGCGGTATCAATATCTTTTAGCTTAAGCATAGTATGTGTTACGTATTTACTTGTAACCAAATGTAAAGGCTAAAAGTTCAGCAAGGTATTATTTAACAACCAACTTATAATTGGCTGCCGAGTTGATGCGCACAAAGTATACGCCTTTGGGCAGGCTATTTACCGGTACATCTAACACAGTTTTTCCAACCACTTGGTAGTTATGTACCGACCACATCGTTTGCCCAACCATATTTACCAAATCAACCTGTAGAGTTTGCTTTTGAGTAGCGTTAAAAGCGATAAAAACATTGTCGGTAGCGGGGTTAGGGTAAATTGAAACACCCATATTGCCCAACAATTCATTTACCGAAAGCAAAATGCTTATTACATTAGATGAGCTGGTGCAGCCATTAGCATCGGTAATGGTTACTGAGTATACACCATCTGCAGTTGGTGTATACGATTGCTGGTTGGCTCCATTAATAGGGCCGTTGGCATCATTCCATTGGTAAGCCGAAGCACTTGATGAAGTAAG
>JANOCJ010000156.1:0-8570 GCA_031412115.1 Flavobacteriales bacterium | reverse complement strand
GATGCTGTTATTGGCAATCTTGGCCTTAAGCCAATCAAATTAAAACAGGTTGATTACTCAATTGAAAAGAGTAGCACGTTTAACATACAACCATCTACAACAATACCTGCAAAAAAGGAACTTGTTGGGGTTGATATTTTTCTTCACTACCGAGACAGAGACCCTACTGTACTGGGTGATTTATTGACAAGTTTTAAAGCAGGTAATATGGAGCTTACTATGGTTACTAATAGAGGGGTGAAAGTTTACCCCGGTGGAATGAAAGAAACATTTTGTACAGACCATTGGCGTTGCAGGTATAAATCAGAAGAATTGAAGCCATCTACCTACCAAAATGTTATTGAGCTTTTGCAGGCAATTACAAATGCCGGCTTTGATGTTATTAAAACAGAAAACCTTGTTACAATGAACGGCATACCCATGTATACCGCAGGGCAAGGGCAATAAAAACAGTTCTTTTAAAAAATGCAAAACCGGCCCTGCTATAGCAATATGGTGGGGTTGGTTTTTAAAAATAATAAGAGGAAAATATGAAATCATTCTTAGACCCCGTAGTATTATTTTTTGTTCTCGGGGCTATTGCTGGCATTAGCAAATCAGATTTGCGAATACCAAAGTCATTTTATACAACACTAAGCATATACTTGTTACTAGCAATTGGTATAAAGGGTGGAATAGAACTCTATCATACTAACCCGGGTAATTTTTTGCTCCCTGTTACGGGTACATTATTATTGGGAATAACTATAACGTTTATCGCAAAGGCTATATTACAGTATATAGGAAAATTTGATATTAATAATTCTATAGCAATAGCTTCACATTATGGCTCTGTAAGCGCGGTAACATTTGCAGTTGTTTTGTCATTTTTAAAAGACAAAAACATTGTCTACGATAATTATATGACTGTGTTACTTGTTATGCTTGAAATACCTGCTATTGCAACCGGTGTGTTATTGGCTAAAATGCAAAATAAAAAAGAAACAAATAATATTAAACAAATACTTAATGAGGTGTTTTTTGGTAAAAGTATTTTATTGTTGGTAGGAGGCTTGGCAATAGGCTGGGTAATTGGATATACAGACAATAAGCAAATAAATTTTTTCTATATAGACCTATTTAAGGGGTTTCTGGCCATATTTATGTTAGAAATGGGCATTGTAGCATCTGAACGTTTTATCGATTTAAAAAAGGTAGGCTTATTTTTAATTGGTTTTGGTATTGCAATGCCAATTATATCATCATTGTTAGGCATAGCAGTAGGAATAATTACTGGGTTAAGCGAAGGGGGAACTATTATCTTGGCAACAATGGCTGCCAGCGCTTCCTATATTGCTGCGCCAACTGCCATGCGTATTGCAATACCTGATGCAAACCCAACTTTTTCATTAACCGCAGCCTTGGGTATAACCTTCCCCTTCAATATTATTATTGGAATACACCTTTATACATGGTTAACCCATTGGTTTTTTATAATACTTCACGTTAATGCTTAAAAATTCAATATTTAATAATAGAGTTGCATTATTAGTGTCTATGCATGGCAAAGAACAAGCCATAGCACCCCCTCTAAAAACGGTGTTTAATGTAGATTTAAATGTATCAAAAGATATTTATACAGATGCTTTTGGAACGTTTAGCGGCGAAATAGAACGTTTACAGGGCCAATACGAAACTGCTAAACTTAAAATTGCCGAGGCAATAAAAAAACATCCGCAATCATCATTATTTATAGCTAGCGAAGGCTCATTTAACCCATACCCAGATGCTCCTTTTATTACCCTAAATACTGAACTTTTGTTGTTGACAGATATAAAATATAATATTGAAATAGCTGCTTGGCACCACAGTACTAATACTAATATGGCAGCCCAACAAATAGAATCAATCCCAATACTAAATATATTTTTAAAACAAGTAGGATTTCCATCACACAAAATAATACTTAAGGCCTATAATGCAAATAGTTACAAATCCCTTATAGTGAAGGGGATGGACACAATAGAGGCAGTTAATAAAGAGTTTATTCATTTACAAAGACTTTCTGACGATATTATCATTGAGGCAGAAACAGATATGCGGGCGTTCAATAACCCAACCCGGTTGAATAATATTAATGAGTGTGCTACTAAGCTTGTTGAGGCAATGCAATCAACCTGCCCCAAATGTAGTACACCGGGCTTTAGCGCAACTGATATACTGCCCGGGCTACCTTGCGCACAATGTGAAATGCCTACACGTAGTACCTTATACTATATATACAAATGTTCAAAATGCGGGCATACAGCTGAAGAAAAATTTCCTAAAGGAAAAACTACCGAAGACCCAATGTATTGCGATTTTTGTAACCCATAATTAAAGATTTTTAAATACATATAACTGTTCCAATGGAATTATTATCTGCTGAAATTATAGAACCCAATTATTCCAAAATAGATAAAATTGATGGTATTGTAAAAGCTATATATAGGCTTATAATTTACAGTAGATACCATCTTGATGACGACTTGTTAGATAGCTACCTGACCGGAATGCATAGCTTGAAAGAATTGGTGGGAATTAAAAATGCTCAAATGGAGGCCCAAAATGAAGTGGAGGCCGAGGAATATCTGAAAAATCTTAAAGTATCCCTTGATTTTGTAGTAGAAGAAATAATTGCGAACAATAATTTTGAAAGTGAAATTCAACTGTTTCAACTTTTGCGGTTAATTTCACCGGAAACTAATATGATGCATCCCAATCGCTACAGGTCAACACTGGTACAAATTGGAGCACACATTTGTCCTGAACCATACAGGGTGCAAGCATTGGTCTCTGAGTTATTTTACAGGATGAATACTATTACAAACCCAATTTTACGGGCAATTTATTTCCATCACGAACTGATACGGATACATCCTTTTATTGATGGGAATGGAAGGGTTACGAGAATTGCAAAGAATTGGATGCTGATGTACGATTTATATCCGCCCATTTTTATTAATGATGCGCCACAAAAGAAGGAATACATTCACGTTCTGGGCAATAGTTTCAGGGAATTAGATAGGCAGCCTAATCAATGGAATGAACATACTGCATTATTCTTTGAACAGGAGCTCGAAAGGTTGTTCGTTAATGCCACCCTGCTTTACGATACAATTAATAAGATTGGTTTTGAAAGAAAACAAAATTTTGACACCCCTAAAGGATGGAACAGATAAAAATTATTGAGACAGCAATTTGTTTAGGCTCTTTTGTCATTATTAAGGTTATTATTAAGCATATCATCCGGCTTACGATAAAAAATTCAGCTTATAAAGTAAAAGAGGAGAAAGAAATTTTAAGGCTTCTCAATCTTATACTTATACTGGTTCTGTTGATAATTATTGCTGCTATTTGGGGAGTGAAACAGAGCGAAATCCTTCTGTTTGCTACGTCAATAATTACGGTATTAGGAATAGCGTTTTTTGCTGAGATGTCTATCTTGTCAAATATCACAGCGTGTTTAGTACTGTTTTTCCAACACCCTATAAAAATAGGTGATACCATTAATATACAGAATGGCGAAAAAAATATTGAAGGCGAATTGATTGATATAACGTACTTCTTTGTATTTATAAAAACGAAAAATGATGTGGTTATTACAATACCTAATTCCCTATTATTAAAAAACACATTTTCAATTCATCAAACTAAAATTGATGGGAAATAACGTAAAACTAATCCACAACGACTTACTTAAGTTTTTTTGCCCATTGTTTAGACTGAAATTTGATTCTGATTTGAACGAGCCTTTAACATTTACCAACAGACTGTTGTATAATATAATTTATGGATTTCAATTATCAGTCTACAGTTTAAACACTATTAATTTACAAAGAAATTCTCTATGGAACCCATTAAAGCCGATACTTTACTAATTAATGCCCAATGCATTAACGAAGGCAGTATATTTAAAGCCCATATAGCTATAGAAAATGGTTTAATTAAAAAAATAATTAATGTCGATGATATAGAATCACTTTCAATAGTAGTTACTAATAATACTATTAACCTTGAGGGTTTGTATTTAATACCGGGCATTATTGATGACCAAGTGCATTTTAGAGAACCCGGCCTAACTAATAAGGGCGAACTTTATACTGAAGCCAAAGCCGCAGTAGCAGGCGGTATCACCAGTTTTATGGAAATGCCAAATACTGTTCCAAGTGCCATTACTGTTGAATTATTAGAGCAAAAATACCAACGCGCCAGCGAGGTTTCCTTGGCTAACTATTCCTTCTATATGGGAACCTCTAATAACAACATCGAAGAAGTAATGGACATTGACCCTCAAAAGGTTTGTGGAATTAAAATTTTTATGGGCTCTTCTTCAGGTGATATGCTCGTAGACAACCCTATTTCTTTAGAAAATATATTTAAATACGCTAAAACAATTATTACTACCCATTGTGAGGTGAATACGATGATTAAAGAAAAGGCAGCATATTATCGAAATATTTTTGGCGACAACATACCGGTTTGGTATCATCCACATATCCGTAGCCGTGAGGCATGCTACCTTTCATCTGCCTACGCTATAGATTTAGCTACAAAGTATAACGCTCGTCTACATATTCTGCACATCTCCACTGCCGAAGAAACAAGATTATTTACCAATGATAAACCGCTGAGCGAAAAACGCATTACAGCAGAAGCCTGTATCCATCACCTATGGTTTAGCGATGTCGATTATAAGACAAGAGGCAACTTTATCAAATGGAATCCTGCCATTAAAACGGTGTACGATAGGGACGAAATATTCAATGCTTTATTGGATAACCGCATTGATGTCATTGCTACCGACCATGCCCCTCATACCCTTGCAGAAAAACAGCAAAGCTATTGGAAAGCCCCTTCTGGCGGCCCCTTAGTACAACATGCGCTTCAAGCTATGTTGGAGTTTTACCATCAGGGTAAAATAACCCTACCGCGAATTGTAGAAAAGATGTGTCATAATCCGGCAATTTTATTTCAAAAAGACCGGCGTGGTTATATTAGAGAGGGTTATTATGCCGATTTTGCCGTAGTAGATTTAAATGACGAAAACACCGTTGATAAATCCACCCTACTGTACAAATGCGGATGGAGTCCTTTTGAGGGATATACATTCCGTTCCAAGGTAAGGCATACTTTTGTAAATGGAAACCACGTTTACAGCAATGGCATTTTTGACGAGCGTAATATGGGGCATCGTATGATATTCAATAGAAATTAACATGTGAGGCTATTGAAAATTAATTTTGATAAAAATACCTAACCCCATAATAAAATAGTGGATTTCAATTATCAAACTTGAACTTTTAATCTCTAAGGGTTAAGTCCGCGCCGCTTGCAGCGCTTATTATAAATAATACGAACAAGATACCCCGCTTCTTGCGATGGGAAGTTTCATTTTCGCCAAAATTTAGTTCTCAAATTTCTTTCTATAGAATTTAATTGTTTAAACCATGTTAAACCAGCCCTAAAACAACAAAAGCCTCAGAATCTCTGAAGCTTTTGTTATCATTGAAGTGGAGAATATCGGAGTCGAACCGATGACCTCTTGCATGCCATGCAAGCGCTCTAGCCAGCTGAGCTAATCCCCCATTTTTTAAGAACGAGGTGCAAAGTTATAATTTTCTGCTAAGTTTACAACCCCAAATTACATTTTGTATGGAAGAATCCATTAATTCGAGCAAAGCACCTGAGCCTGTTGGCTTATACCCACACGCCCGCAGGGTAGGTAATTTATTGTTTTTATCAGGCGTTGGCCCGCGCGAAAGGGGCACTAAAAAAATACCGGGTGTTGAGTTGGATGATACGGGAAACATAGCAGCATACGACATTGAAACCCAATGCCGGTCGGTGTTTCAAAACGTAAAATATATATTGGAAGATGCCGGCAGCAGCTGGAATAACATAGTAGATGTTACTGTTTTTTTAACCAACATGAAAGACGATTTTCCTAAATACAATAAAATTTGGGCGGAGTATTTTAAAGAAAATCCTCCTTGCCGTACCACCATTGAAATAAATAAATTACCCACCCCTATTGCCATTGAGCTGAAAGTAATTGCAACAATAGGCCAGTAGCTAGTGTTGTACGTATACACCAATACGTACAGCCATGAAAGCTTTTTTACTCCTTTTGCTATTGCCTTTTGGTTTATCGGCCCAAAACCAGTTTTGCATAAAAAACGAAACAACCAGCAACAACTACCAATACCGCGTGCAATATACCTGTCCAGACAACCCTGGCACGGGTGTTTGGAGTGCTTGGTACAAAGTGGGCGCAGGCCCACAGGTTAATGCCTGCATTGCCGATGAAGACTTTAAATGCGAAGGCGATTGGGCGGCTAAAACGGTAGAGGTGCTCACGGGCACATCAAACAACATGGTAAGCATTAAATTTCCGGCAACTTACCCCGGAGAGCGGGTAACACTAATAGATGCCCAAAATGATAACCTGGCGGGCAACCTAGCGTGGGAGTTTATGAATACGATACGGATTTATTAAACCCTGCCTACATAATAAATATAAGCGCCGAGTTGCAGAAAGCACCGGCCAAAAAGCCAGTATAAACCTGCGCGGGTGTATGGGCATTTAGCTGCAGCCTAGCAAAGCCCGTTAAGCCTGACAATGCTAATAATGAAATAAACAACCACGTAAGGGGCAAGCCTGTTTGGTATGTTATAGCCAATATGGCGCCGGCAAGGCCGCCAATACCCATCATGTGTATGCTAATTTTAAACCAGTTATTTACCAGCAGTGCCAACACTACCGATATGGTTCCGCCCAGCATTAGCGGGTAAACCATACTAAAAGGAAAGAATGCCGAAGGGATGCGCATGCGCAAAATCAAAATATAACAAATGGTATAGCTTATACCGGTAAAAATAAACGGTATGCGGCGGTCTTTTTGCTCGTTTAAGCTTACACTTTGTATAGCGCCGGTAGCTTTAAGTACACCAATGGTAAGGCTGGGCAATACCATTGTACAAACGGCTACAATTACCAGCAGGTTTTGGCGTAGCTGGTCTACATACTCAAAGGGAAAAGGCGATGGGAGATAGATTAAAATAAAAGTGCCCAGCAAAGGCATAAGCATAGGATGCACCACCCCCGAGATGATTTTGGCAATAATATTTAACGGGGTGGGAACAAAGCTACTCATGCAACAAATATACAGCCGCAGCTATTACTTAGACCCTTTTAATTTAGATTTAATAGTAACATCAATATCCTCAGCAATTTTTGAGAATACTACCGTAGGCACTTCAATATTATGGTCTGCCAATTTAATTTTAAACTTGGCCTCAATGCTGGCAACACCTCCTTTAACAGTAATTACAGCCGGTATAGTACGGTTTTGTGCAACACCGTGTACGGTTAATACACCGGTAGCTACCACAGGGTAAGTACCATCTTTAGCCAAGTCAATAGGTGTGGTGCTGGTAAACGTACCTTTAAAAGTAGCGTTGGGGTATTTGCCACTTTCCAAGTAATTTTCGTTAAAATGCTCCTCCATCAAATCGTTCGGAAAGTCGAACGTTTTAATAAGTATTTTAAAAGTAAAATCGCCGGTGCTTAAGTTAATAGCCTCGGTAATGGTGGTGCTACGGGCCGAAATATTTTCAACTGGGGTGTACGAATAAAAGGTAATTTCCGTTTTATCGCCAAGCAAAATTTGCGCATTTAAGGCTGCTGAAGCCAGCACTGCAACTAATGTGATTATACTTTTCATAATATGATGTGTTTGGTAACTACCTTTGTGTTATTCAATTATTGTACCGAAAAAATGAAATTGCATTTATATAGAATACAAATATCGTTAATAGTTGTTCTCGTTTTGTTGTTATTGGGTTGTACTAAAAAAATAAACCCGGCAGCACCAATGGCCTTAGGGGCATCAACAGCCTACAGCCCGCAGCTTTCCACTATTAATATCCCTATCGAGATTCCGAATAAATTACTGGAAGACTCGCTAAATGCCAATGTAAAAGGGGTTTTGATAGATGACCAAAGCTACGACGCACCCACAAAAGACGATTTGAAGATTAAAGTTTCCGTTAGCGGGCATATTTATACAGCCTGCAAAAACGATGTGTTTTATTCGGCCATTCCCCTAAAAGTATGGGCGCAGGCGCGGTACGAGGTAAGCTCAATAGGCCCTATAATTGAAAAAGAAACCAATTTTGAGGCAGTAGTCTATTTCTCTACCAAAATATCCGTTAGTAAAGATTTTAAGTTGACAACCACCACCGTATCAAGCGGCTACACATGGGTTACCGAGCCTAAAATATACTTAGGGCCTATCCCCATCAACATAAAATTTAAGGTAGAAGAAGAGCTGACCAAAAGCCTGAAACTAACCGCGGCAGAAATTGACCGCAACGTTGATACCGGCTTTGATTTGCGCGCCCAGTCGCTTACCGTTTGGAAACAGGTGCAAGAGCCTATGTTGGTAGATTCGCTTACGCAAAGCTGGCTAAAAATGTCGCCGGTAGCGTTTTTTATTGCGCCTATCAAAGGCTCGCAAACGGCGCTCAATATAAACATGGGCATACAA
>JANOCJ010000155.1:0-25576 GCA_031412115.1 Flavobacteriales bacterium | reverse complement strand
GTGGTCCCACCTGGGCTCGAACCAGGGACCCACAGATTATGAGTCTGTTGCTCTAACCGACTGAGCTATAGGACCGGTCCTTTTTCACAAAAGGGTTGCAAATGTAGCAATCAATTTGAAATTATCAAAATAAGCATTGATTTAACCTGTCAAAAAATCTTTCACCCCACGTAGGGGTATTTACTTTTTGCGGTGTCATAGGTACAGAAATTACCCAAATAGCCTTAAAGGTATATCTTTGCCTCCGTTAAGCACAAAACTTGAGCACTACGGTAGCATACGACTGGCACGCAATACGCAATGGCGACGAGAAGGCCTTTGAACTGATGTTTAAGGGGCACTACAAAAGCCTGTGCAATTTTGCCTGCTCCTTTATTGGCGACATGGACGAAGCCGAAGAGATTGTGCAACAGGTATTTTACAGTTTATGGGCCAAGCGCGAGAGCATTGATATTACATCGACGCTAAAAGCGTATTTGTTTAAGGCGGTGCACAACAGCAGCCTTAATAAAATTAAGCAGGGCAAGGTGCGCCATATGTATGCCGAGCACCAAAAGGCTACGGCGAATGTAGAATCGCCATCATCGAGCCAGATATTGCAGGGCAAAGAGTTGGAGGCGTTGATTAACACTGCTATTGATGAGTTACCGGAGCAATGCGGCATAGTATTCCGCATGAGCAGGTTTGGTAATATGAAGTACAGCGAGATTGCCGAAGAGCTTGATATATCAGTAAAAACGGTAGAAAACCACATGGGCAAAGCCCTTAAGTTGATGCGCGAAAAGCTGAAAGATTATTTACACATTTTAATATTGTTTCTATTATTAAACAACTAGTTTGATTGGAAAACGATTACGAACATATTGATATACTAATTGCCAAAGCGGCTTTGGGCGAGGCATCGCCCGAGGAGATTGTGGAGCTTTACGACTGGGAAAATCTGTCGGAAGAGAACCGCGTGTACGTTGCCGAAGGCAGTAAGGTGTTTGAGCATATTGCACAGGTTGATGTGGATACGGAAGCTGCATGGAATAAACTTAAGCAACGCATTGATGAGGATGAAAAGCCTGTTATACCTATAACGCGTCAGCCACGTAAACTACTGCCCTACTGGGCAACAGCGGCATCGGTAGCTGTATTGGTTGCGCTTACTTTTTACTTTGTAAATAATGGCAATGGTGTAACCAACACCAGCACATGGGCAGCAAAAAATGAAATTGTAAAAGACACTATGCCTGACGGAAGTGCATTTGTACTGGCCGAAGGTTCTAACATAGAATATTTTGAAACCGCCAAAGGCCGCGAGGTTAAGCTGAAAGGCTCGGCATACTTTACAGTAATACACGATGATAAAAAGCCTTTTGTAATTGAGGCTAATGAGGTTTTTATAAAAGATGTAGGTACTGAATTTACTGTTACGGCTATGCCGGAAAGTAAGGTTACGGAGGTTTATGTAGCCAGTGGCGTGGTTGATTTTTATACAAAGAAAGATAAAGGCATTACGCTAACAGCGGGCCAAAAAGGAACCTATAACAGCGTTACCAAAATATTCACAAAGGTTGATAGCATTAGCACTACCAATACGCTACAATCAAAGCAATTTAATTTTATCGCTACTAAATTGGTTGACGTGGTGGCGCAATTAAATACTGTTTACAACAGCAATGTTGTTATAGAAAGCGAGGCGATAAAAAATTGCCTTATCACTGTAAAGTTTGATAATAAGGATTTGGATTTTATCATTGACATCATCACACAAACCCTGAATATAAAGGCAACCAAAACAGATAGTAAAATCATTTTATCAGGTACAGGCTGCTAAATTAACCCAATGCTTAAACGTTTACTAACCATACTTTTTATACTGGCCGCTGTATTGGTACATGCACAAAAACCTGTGCCGGTGTTAGAGAAAGAAATTTCTCTAACGCTTACAAATGTTACCGTTGGTGCTGCGTTAGAGAAGATTGCCAATCAGGTGGGTTTTGTTTTTTCGTACAACCCAACACTTATAAATGCAGCTAAAGTAATTTCTATAAAGGCTACCAACAAAAGCGTACGCGAGGTTTTGCTTATGGTGCTGGGCGAGACAATTAGCTACAAAGCCAATGGCATGTATGTTATTTTAAGCAAAGCCGAGGCAAAGAAAAAAGTTACTGTTAGTGGTTATGTGTATGATAAATCATCGGGTAAAAAGCTGGCCAACACTACGGTGTACGACCCTAATACCATGACATCGAGCATATCAAACGACTATGGCTATTACGAAATGGCTATACCCAAAAAGGTAGAGCGCATAAACCTTACCGCCAGCAAAAGCACCTATGGCGATACCGTGATAAAAGTAGCTACCACGCAAAACCAAATGGTGCAAATTGAAATTGAACCGGAGGTTGCGACAACTGATACTACCAAGAAAAACCTGTTTAAAGAAGCCGGAGTTAAATTTGTGCGAGGGGCAAAAGCCTTCATTAATAACATCAACGTAAAAGACACACTTAATCGCCGCTTTCAACTATCATTTTTACCCTATATAGGCACAAACCATAAACTGTCTGGCAACGTAATAAACCGCGTTTCAATAAACGTATTGGGTGGTTATTCAATGGGCACTAACGGTGCCGAATTTGGGGGCATTTTCAATATTAACCGCCGCGACGTAAGTGGCTTTCAGGCAGGTGGTATTTTCAACACCGTGGGTGGAAGTTTTAACGGCTTTCAGGCAGGTGGTATACTTAACACAGTAAACGGCAATTTCAAAGGCTTTCAGGCGGGTGGTGTTACTAACCTAACTATGGGCAATGTAAAAGGGTTTCAAGCCGGTGGGGTTATAAATGTGACAAAAGGCCGCATGGATGGCTTTCAGGCGGGTGGAATGTTTAACGTTGCAATGGCCGGCATAAAAGGGTTTCAGGCAGCGGGTTTTATGAATATTAATACTGATACTGCACGTGCATTTTCAGCCGCAGGCTTTGCAAACATTGCTACCAAAGCACATTATGGGGTACAGGCAGCGGGGCTATTTAATTACTCAACACATCATTATAACGGGGCGCAAATTGCAGGCTTGTTCAACAGTTCGCTCAACCTAAATAAAACTGCACAAATTGCGGGGTTATTTAACTTCTCGGCGCGTAACTCGGGCACAGTGCAGTTGGCGGCCTTGTTTAACTATGCAACCAATGTTACAGGCTTACAATTAGGAATACTTAACATTTCAGATACGTGCTCAAGTGGTGTTTCTGTAGGCTTGCTAAACATCACACGTAAAGGTGTTCACCAGTTAGAAATTTCAGCAGATGAATTGCTTTTTGGCACCGTAGCATTCCGCACGGGCAGTCGTGGATTTCATAATATATTCTCTGTGGGCATGTCTGCCAAAGATACACAAAGCCCGCTTTGGGCCTTTGGCTATGGTGTTGGCACCAGTATAAAAATGAGCAAGCGCTGGAACTGGGATTTTGACCTAACCTACAACCACATTAGCAAAGGCGGTTTTAATACCAATGTAAACTTTTTAAATCGATTATACTTCGGGCCTGAGGTTGCCGTTAAACGTATGTTCCGCATAGCGTTTGGCCCTACGGTAAATTTATTTTTAAGCGATACAACACAAACCGATTACGCATCAACATTTGCAAGCATAGCACCCTACTCATTCTCCGATTACACATCGGCACAAAACAATGTAAACATTAAATGGTGGGTAGGTGGTAAAGTAGCTTTACGATTTTTTTAAAATAATTTTGTTACCCACTAGGGGTATCTTTTTTCACAGTTGTCATAGAGGTGTAAAAACACAATACTATGTACAACTATACACACATCAAAGCAATTTTATTTGCGCTTACTTTTATCATTTCGATAAATCTAAAATCACAAAACACAGTAGCTGATACTACTAAAAAAACAACCGCCACCGATACCATTTACCAAAACGTACAGGTATCGTTTATTCCCTATTTTGGCACCAATGGCGTAAATGCGGGCAAAACAATCAACCGTTTCTCGCTAAATATATTTGCGGGTCACGCTATGGGTGTTAAAGGCTTTGAGGCCGGTGGCTTTGCCAACATTACCAAGGCCGATGTGCGCGGTTTTCAAGCAGCAGGTTTTGCCAATGTTGTAGGGCGAAATGTAAACGGTTTTCAAGCAGGAGGATTTGTAAACGTAGTAGGCAAAAACGTACAAGGCTTTCAATCGGCAGGCTTTGTAAACGTGGTTGGCGGCGCGTATAAAGGCTTTCAAGCAGCGGGTTTTGCCAATGTAAACAGGCATAATACGCAGGGTTTTCAGGCAGCAGGTTTTGTAAACGTAAACGGCGATACTACCACCGGCGCAACAGTGGCCGGCTATGTAAATGTTTGCCAAGTACATAATGCAGGGGCTATGATAGCGGGCGCCATAAACTATGCACACTATAAAAGCAACGGGGTGCAAATTGCGGGCCTTATAAACCATGCCGATACATTGAGCCACACAGCACAAATAGGTGGTTTGATGAATATAAATGCAAAGGGCACAACTACTGCACAAATTGCAGGTTTAGTAAACATTACAAAAAATTTGGGCGGATTGCAATTAGGCTTTTTAAACTATGCTGATACCGTTACTAAAGGAATACCCATTGGCTTTTTAAGCATTGTACGCAAAGGCGGAGTACACCAATTAGAAGTTTCGTTTGATGAATTGTTATTCCTAAATCTATCTGTACGTACCGGTACGCGCCAGTTTCATAACATATTTACATCAGGCATAAATGTTGCCGGTGGTAAAAACCTTATGTGGACTTTTGGCTACGGTGCGGGAACAACGGCGCGCTTATCAAACCGCTTAAACTTAGATGTTGATATTACTGCAAACCATATCAACAAAGGTAAATTCAACCAATCGAACAGTAATTTGGCTAAGCTATATTTAGGGTTGGAAGTTGCTGCTACAAAGAAGTTTAAAGTAGCATTTGGCCCAACATTTAACGTATATGTAGCCGATACCAAAGGCCCCAAATACGGCGAGTTCTATTCTGACGTTGCCCCCTACTCTATCTTCAGCCAAAACTACAGCAACGGCTACAATATTAAAGGCTGGATAGGTGGTAAAATAGCTTTACGATTCTTCTAAAAACCATTACCCCTATTCAGATAAAAAGCATTCTACAAAAATAATTTCATACTGAATAGGGGTAAACTAAAACTTGATTCTCTTAGCATTATAAAACACTAAAATCATGCACCAAACAACAAAATTAAACATCAACTATGTGTTGGCTGCCCTTATCATTATGATAATATTTATTGGGTATAACGTAAAAGCACAAACATTAACCCAAACGGTACGTGGCGTTATTACTGATAAAATATCAGAAACCCCGCTGCCCGGCGCTACTGTTATTGTATTAGGTACCGACCCGTTAATAGGCACTACTGCCGACATGGATGGCAACTTTAAACTAACCAATGTACCTGTTGGCAAACAAAATATTAAGGTTTCGTACTTAGGATATAAAGAGGTTGTAATACCTAATGTTATGGTTAACTCAGGCAAAGAGGTAGTGATGAAAGTATCCTTAGAAGAAAATATAATGCAGGGCAAAGAGGTTGTTATTACTGCCGATAAGATAGAAAAAAACAAGCCATTAAATGATATGACTGTTGTTAGCGCACGCACATTTTCGGTTGAGGAAACACAGAAATATGCTGCTGCCGTTAACGACCCTTCGCGCATGGCAACATCTTTTAGTGGCGTACTTTCTACCGACGATGGTAACAACCAAATCTCTATCCGCGGCAACTCGCCCAACGGTTTGCTTTACCGCATGGAAGGTGTAGAAATTCCTAATCCCAACCACTTTTCAAGTGTTGGCACAGTTGGTGGCGGCATCTCCATTTTAAGTTCGCAACTGCTAAGTAATTCAGAATTTATTACCGGTGCTTTTGCATCTGAATATGGCAATGCCTTATCAGGCGTATTTGATTTGCACTTGCGCAAAGGCAATAACGAAAGGCGCGAATATACTTTTCAGGCCGGTGTATTGGGCATTGACGCCGCTACCGAAGGCCCGTTTAAAAAGGGTTACGGAGGGTCATATCTTATAAATTACCGTTATTCTACCTTGGGGTTAATTTCAAAAATGGGCATAAATATTGGCGATTATGCTACCTTTTTTCAAGACTTATCTTTCAATGTAAACTTGCCCACAACCAAGGCCGGAACCTTTGGTGTATTTGGCTTTGGTGGCTTAAGCCACCAAACCAGCCAAGCCATTAAAGACTCTACAAAATGGGAGAGTTATGAAAACCAGTTAAACAGCCGTTTTTATGCAAACACAGGCGCTGTAGGCCTTAGCCATACTATGCCTTTGGGCGAACGGGCGTATTTAAAAACCATACTGGTAGCATCGGGCACAGGCAATGGCTATACTGAAAGTAAACTGGGCGGAAGCGATTATACACCCTACCTAAATTACGACGAAAAATTTGGGCAAAGTAAATTCACATTGAGTAGTACGCTTACCCAAAAATTTAATGCACGGCATAGCATACGCACGGGCATTATTGTTAACCAATTGATGTTTGGTATGCAGCAGCGCTATTTAGATAAAATAAGCAATACCATGGTGCAGCAATTAGACAACAAAGGCAACACACAAACCATGCAGGCCTTTGCTCAATGGAACTTTCGCGCTACGGAAAAATTAACGTTTAATGCGGGGTTGCATTACCTACAGTTACTACTAAACAACAGCTATTCAATAGAGCCGCGTGCATCAATAAAATACGCATTAAACGCGCGCCAAACATTTAGTTTTGGCTATGGCCTACACAGCCAGATACAGCCTATTGGCGTATACTTTGCGCAGTTTAAATTACCTAACGGAAACAACTATCGCCCTAACGAAAAACTTGGCCTCTCAAAATCGCAACACTTTGTTTTGGGATATGATAGAATGTTGACCGAATACCTACACGTAAAGGTTGAAGCCTATTACCAAAACCTGTTTAACATACCCGTTAGTGCTGATATAAATAGTACACTATCTATACTTAATAACCGCGATGGTTTTATTATAGACACATTGGTAAATAAAGGCAAAGGCCGCAACATGGGCGTTGAGTTAACCTTTGAGCAGTTTATGAATAAAGGCTTTTACTTTTTACTATCTGGCTCTGCATATAATTCTACCTATAAAGCGGCCAATGGAAAATGGTATAACACCCGCTTTAACGGCAATTACAACGCCAGCTTTACTGCAGGCAAAGAGTTTACATTGTCAGAAAAAAACACCATTGGCATTAACATTAAGGCCTTATATGCCGGAGGATTGCGCAATACACCAATTAACGTAACAGAATCGGTTGCGCGGGGCGAAGTTGTGTATTATGAGAACCAGGCATTTACCCAAAAGAATAAAGATTACTACCGCATTGATGTACGCGTAAGCTACAAGCACAACTATAAAAAAGCTACCGGCACGTTGGCGCTCGACATACAAAATGTAACCAACAGGCAAAACGTTGGCGGTACATATTTTGATGTAAAAGCGGGGCAAAGCAAAACATGGTACCAAACGCCTTTAATACCCATTTTAAGCTACAGGATAGAGTTTTAGTGCGAGTATATGTTAGATTGGTTAAAAATCCCTTACAACGAAAGTTGTGGGGGATTTTTTATCTTCACAAAAAAATCAGCATGGAAATAGTTGCCAAAATTGCCATAGGCTTTGTAGCCTTCATCCACATTTACATTGTTTGGTTAGAAATGTTTGCGTGGACAACCCACGGCCCCAAGGTATTCCGCAACTTTCCGAAAGAGTTGTTTCCGCCAACAAAAACAATGGCCGGAAACCAAGGCTTATACAACGGCTTTTTAGTTGCCGGATTAATTTGGAGCTTTTGTATTACCAACCCCGAATGGCAAGATAATGTGGCGCTATTCTTTTTAGGATGCGTAGCTGTTGCCGGTATTTATGGCACAGCAACAGCCAGCAAAAAAATATTAATGGTGCAAACAGTGCCTGCGGCAGTTGCAATAGCATTAGTATTGCTTAGTAAATAACCACTCCCCTCTCATCTAAAAGTAAAATAGCTTTACTATTTAATTTCCGCTATTTCTTCTTGAATAAATTCGGCCAATTCTTTAATGTAAGCGGCAGAAAAATCAAAGCGGACCCCGGCGGCTTCATACAGTTCGGGCAGCGGGCGTGTATAGCCCAGCTTTAACGCATCTTTATATTGTTGGAGGGTTTTAGCGGGGTCATTTTTATAGTTGCGCCAAATAGCAATAGCACCCAGTTGCGCAAAGCCATATTCAATATAATAGAACGGCACCTCGTATAAATGCAGTTGCTTTTGCCATTGGTAAGACAATGATTCTTGTAGCTTGCTCCAATCTATAACCGAACTGCCAAACTCACTGCAAAGGCTTAGCCAGTAAGCATTACGTTCTTCAGCAGTCTGTTCAGGATGCAGGTAAATCCAATGCTGAAATTTATCAATTTGAGCAATCCAAGGCAAGCCGGAAATAGCTTTTTCAAGCTGGTAACGTTTGGCGCGTTTTAAATCTTCTGTATCGGTAAAAAACACGCCCCAATGCTCCAAAGATATTAATTCCATTGCCATAGAGGCAACCTCTGCAATTTCTGACGGGGTAGATTTAAACTCTGTCAACGCCAAATCCTGCGTTAAAAATGAGTGTATAGCATGGCCACCTTCGTGCACAATGGTAATTAAATCGCGCATGTTATTGGCTGCATTCATGTAGATGAAGGGCACACCCGATTCATATAACGGATAGTTGAAACCACCCGGCGCTTTGCCCTTGCGCGACTCTAAATCAAGCCTTCCCATTTCGCGCATTTGCTTTAGGCAGTCGCCAAAATAGGTATCAATATCATAAAAGCATTGTATGGCTTTTTCCAGCATTTCAGCCGTGCTTTCGCTGGGCTTCAATGGCTCTTTTCCTTCAATATCAACCTCTGTATCCCACGGGTAAAGGGCCTCATAGCCCAAAGCCGTTTTGCGTTTTGCGTCAATAGTATCGCAAATGGGTTTTACGTATTGCTTAACCGATTCATGAAAATTATAGCAATCATCAACCGTGTAATCAAAGCGCCCAAGGGCATCAAACATATAATCGCGAAAGTTTTTATAGCCTGCATTTAGTGCAATTTGGTTGCGTAGTTTTAACAGCTTGTCAAACAAGTCGTTTAACACCTCTTTATCTTGCAAGCGGCGAAAGCTAACTTTGTTAAAAACCTCTTCGCGTATGGCCCTGTCGCTGCTTTTGTAGTAGTTAGCTGCTTGTGGCAAGGTTAATTCTTTACCATCAATTTCAACGGTAATTTTACCGGTTATAGAACCGTATTCGTGTTGGGTATTTTCAATTTCGGTATACACCGGAATATTCTCTTCGCGGTACAATTCCAACTGCTTTTTTATAGAGCGGACAAGAACTTCGTATGTATAATTATCTAACTGCCCAAGGTATTCTGACGACATAAATTTGCGGTTAAGCATGTCTTCATAAGGGGCAGATTTAGGTTGAATTTCGGTTACGAAAAAAGTAAAATCATTTACCAATGCTTCGTTCTCTGTATCACAATTCATTTTGATGTAGCGCCAGCCAAAGTCCTCTGATAGAAAGGCCTCTAAGGCACTACGGTCGGCCAGCCAATGCGCTAATTCAGTTGCCGAATTTACAGGGCGTTCAACCAATTCTTTATAAAAAGGTTCCACCACGCCCCACGATGTAACGGCAAAACCGTGTGGTATATATTTAGCTGTTGCTGTGCTCATTTTTAGTTCTTTTTACGATTTGACAAATATGCCTCAATTTCGGCAAGTGTGAAACAATTAAATGTGGCTTTAGGTTTTAGGTAACCTTTGCGGGCTACGTTTACCCCATATAGTGTATCGTGAAAGCCTTCTTTAGCGTGGGCATCAGGGTTAATGGAAATTTTTACGCCTTTATCTGTGGCTAGTTTTATCCAGCGCCAATCAATATCCAAACGATAGGGGTTAGCGTTTAATTCTATCACCACACCATGCTTTGCGCAAGCATCAATTATCGTTTCATGGTCAACAGGATAGCCATTTCGCGCCAGCAATAAGCGCCCCGTCATATGGCCTAAAATAGTAGTGTGCGGATTTTCAATAGCCTTTATTAAGCGTTGCGTAGCTTGTTCTTCCGTCATTTTAAAATTTTGGTGGATAGAGGCCACTACAAAATCAAAACTCGCTAACACATCATCGGTATAGTCTAACGAGCCATCATTCAGAATATCTGATTCTATCCCTTTTAAAATTTTGAATGGGGCCAGTTCTTTATTCAATTCGTCAATTTCGGCATGTTGCAGTTTTATCTTTTCGGGCTTTAACCCACCGGCATATACTGCTGTTTGCGAGTGGTCTGATATACCCAAATATTCATAGCCCAAACTTTTGCAATACAGTGCCATCTCGCGCAAGCTATGCAAGCCATCGCTATAGGTGCTATGGTTGTGCAACATTCCTTTAATGTCTATCAACTCCAATAAGCCTTCCGAAACGGCTGTATTGGCAGCCAGTTCAACCTCATCCCTACCCTCGCGCAATTCGGGTGCTATATAATGTAGGCCTTTGGCTTGGTATATTTCTTCTTCGGCAACATTCTCGCTGCCCTCATACTTTAACAAGGCAATATGCGCTGCCGAGCCTGTTGTTTGCCACAATGTATAATTGAAGTTGGCTGCCGTTGCTAAATACAAAACCACATTTTTGTTGCCGTTCATTTTAAATTTCAGGGTAGCTTCGTCTACCTCAATATCGCTCACCAGTTCCGATGTTGCTAATGCTGCGGCTAATTTATCGGCATCAACATCTTTTCCTATCAGTTCTATTTCATCAACTACTTCGCATAGGCGGCGCAACTCTCCGGTAAAAACAATGCTACCTTTATCAGCACCGGCTTTTTCAAAAAAGGAAATAAGCGTTTTACCCACTTCGGCAGCTATTACGTATAGCATTTTGCCTTGGTTTGATATTTTAAATTCGATAGACTTTACAATCTCTTGCTGCGTTTTCTCGCCAAAGCCCTTTAGGTTTACCAAGCGGTTTTCGTTGCAGGCATATAATAGCTCGCCTACGGTTTCAATCTCCAAGCCCTGCCAAATCTCGCGCACTTTTTTGGGGCCAATGCCTTTTATGCCCATCATCTCTACCACACCGGCGGGCACTTGTTGCAACAGTGCATCCATATCGGCCATGGTGCCGGTTTGTTTAAGCTCATTTATTTTAGCTAGGATTCCGCTGCCTATGCCATCAATCCGGCTTATCCCCTCTTCGGGCAAGCTAAATATATCTACCGGCCATTTTGATAGCTTAAACGCAGCGTTTTGGTATGATTTTGCTTTAAAATCATTTCCTCCGGTAAGTTCTATTAAGCCCCCCAAAAGTTTAAATTTGGATGCTAGCTGTTTGTTGTTCATATTATATATATAGCAGCAACAAAACTACTATATATAAACAGCGTTTGCAAAAGGGGCTAAAATGGGGCTAAAACAAAGATTGAAATGCCACATTTTACCAAAAATATTTTTAACCTGTAAATAACCTACACGTTTTGATGTAACCAAAAGGCCTGTATTACCAATGCTTTTTTGTTTTAGGCTCTTTCCTTACACATGGCGTAAAATAATATTTGCTTTTGTAACGTACTGTTTACAGGCATTTCGATACAAATACAAAAAGCAAATTGCAAAAATCTTACCTGCGTAAAGCAATGGGGTTTCATTTCCGTTCCGGCAATAGGTGCCGGGCTACATTTGTAAACGTTAATTAACCCTTAACCCAACAATTATGAAAACCAACATGTACGCACTAATTGCGTGTATGGCATTGTTCGCCTTTACCCAAAGCGCCAAGCTGCACGCACAATCACCCGAGATAAGTATTACTCAACAACTGCCCGCAGTAGTATCTGCAGGGTCGGAGTTTGAAGTAACCTTTATCATTAACAAAGAAAACCTGCAAAGCTTTGCCCGCCTGGTGCAAACACTGCCTAAAGGTTTTACAGCCAAACTAAAAAATGGCAAAAGCTACCATGCTTTTTTAAGCGGTAACAAGGCCAAACACGTTTGGGTTTCGTTGCCAAATTCATCAGAATTTTCAGTTACTTACCGCATTAAAGTAAGCGGAAAAATATCAGGCGAGTTTGTTTTAGGCGGCCAGTTTGACTATGTATTGAATAACCAAAAACAATACGCAATAGTTGCCCCCGCTAAAATTACCGTTATGCCAAATGCTGTAGCTGCCCTTGAAGAAGAGCAGATGGAAAGATTGCAGCAAGGCGAAGGAGTTGCGCCGGTACCACAAGGTGGTGCCTCAGCGTATGACGATAACATCTTCGATCAGTAGAGAGATGTTGATTGGTTGGTTAGAAGAAGGTTGGCACCAAGTGCCAGCCTTTTTTCTGTTTTGGTTAATTGGTGTTTTATCTTTGATGCGATGAAACACCTTTTTGCATTTCTATGTTTCTGTTTTGCATCAACCGCAACGCAAGCACAATGTGCATTTGAAAACCCCGGTAAAAGCCTAGGCATTGGCATTATCACTTTTGATAAGGTTGATGGCATGTATGTAGAACTGTACAACGACAGCACGCTAAAAAGCCGCTATGTGTTTTGGGATGTGTATAACAAAGAGCCCGAAAAACCTATATGTAGCTTGTTTTACAAACCCGATTATGGTATTGTTCATATTGTGTATTTGCGAAAACTAAAACATTGCTTTGAGGTTTTGATTAATGGTAACCAGAAAAAGTATGTGCCCAATCATAAGAAGGTAATAGCACAAACATGGGGTGAATATTTGAAAGGCCTAAACAGTATATCTTTTATTCCTGATACAACTACAAAATACATTTATACCGAACCCGATATAAAATCGGATGTGGTTGCAGATGATGAAGCCGCAGAAAAAAGCTATTGTGTGATAGAAGTAAAAGGCGACTGGATAAAGGTGCGTTTAGATTGCAATGAAGACCCAACACCGTGCAACCAAATGGAATGTAACAGTTCAGCTATTGGTTGGATTCGCTGGCGCAAAGACAACAAATTGTTAATACAATGCTCGTTTTTGTGCTAACTATTATTGCTGGTTATAGGCAATTTTCATTTTGTCAAAGGTATCGTCTTTCAACAATTCTAATGCTTTTACCAGCGCGCCGTTTAGGTCGTTGATAATTTGGTAGTATTCATTTATTTTAAATACCTGGTTGGCAACAAGTGCCTTTACTTGTAGCTTAATAGTAAATGTAGACACTTTTAAATCAGCCTCGTTTTTTTCTACGCCATCTTTAGTTGCTAATGCTGTAAGCTCGTTTAGCATATTTTCATCAACCACAAAGTTGCGTTTAAACTCGTCAAAGGTTGGGTAGCGCAGGGTAATATCGGCGCGATTTTTATCTACGTAAGTATTAGCAAATGTGCGTATAGTGCCTTTGGTGTACAGCTTCAATAAATAGGGCGAGTTGTACGATGTATCAAGCGGAACAAAAAAGTCGGGCATAACGCCGCCGCCGCCATATACAACGCGCTTAGCGTCGGTAAAAAAGCGCAGCGAATCATTTGCCACGTGTATGCTGTCTTTATTAAATAACTCGCCGTGTTTAGAACGTTCTTTCAAATCTTTGTAATAGGCATCTACCCCATCTTTATACGTACGCTGTATACAGCGGCCGCTGGGCGTATAATAGCGTGCCGTGGTAATGCGCATAGCCGAACCATCGGGCAGCAAATAGGTGTTTTGCACCAGGCCTTTGCCAAACGAGCGGCGGCCTACAATAAGGGCACGGTCGTGGTCTTGCACGGCGCCGGCAGTAATTTCTGATGCTGAGGCCGAACCTTCGTCAATCAATACAATAAGCTTTCCGCTTTCAAAAATACCATCAGGTTTTGCGTTAGATTCCTGCCTTGGGCTATGAGTGCCTTGGGTGTAAACAATCAATTTGTCTTTACCCAAAAATTCATCGCATAAGTCAATAGCTGTTTGCAAATAGCCGCCCGAATTGCCTTGCAAATCAAGCACAAGGTTTTTAAGGCCCTTGCCTTTTAAATCGCCAAGCGCATCCCTAAACTCTTTCATGGTAGTGGCAGCAAAACGGTTTATTTTAATGTAGCCCGTTTCCGAGTCAATCATATACGCAGCATCAACACTAAAAATGGGAATTTTATCGCGGATGATTTCAAACTCTTGCAATTGCTTTTCGCCACGGCGGTATACAAGTACCTTTACTTTGCTGCCTTTGGGGCCGCGCAGCATTTTTACTACACGGTTATCACTCAATACTTTCCCTACCGAAACTACGGTGTCAATTTTTACAATTTTATCGCCGGGGTGTAAGCCTGCTTTCTCAGACGGGCCGCCACTGGTAGCTGAAACAACAGTAATAGTATCGTCAATAATGTTAAAAGTAATGCCAATGCCCTCAAAATTGCCCTGCAGCGGCTCATTGGCATCTTTCATCTCCTGCTGGGTCATATAAACAGTATGCGGGTCAAGCTTTTTAAGCATGCCGCGTATGGCATGTTCGGTCAATTCGTCTTGTTTTACGGTGTCAACATAAACCGTTTGCAGGTAATAAAGGGCAGTATTGAACTTTTCCGTTGTTTTATTGCGTGCCGCCGGGCCGGGTTGGGCCACGGCAAAGGCAGTGATAGCAAGCAATGCAAACAACAAACTAACTTTTTTCATAGTTGGGGATAATTGTACGTAATAGTAAGTAAACTTATACGGTATATTTAGTAAAATTGTTATGCAAATATCGCTCCTAAATTAATGAAAATAACGTCAGCAGAATTCCTAATGTCAAACACCAATTGGCGCAAATGCCCACAGCCGGTAAAACCGGAATATGCTTTTGTGGGCCGCTCCAATGTTGGAAAGTCGTCGCTTATCAATATGTTGGTAAACCGCAAGGGCATGGCCAAAACATCGGGCAAGCCGGGTAAAACACAGCTAATCAACCACTTTGAGATAAACAAAACATGGTTTTTGGTCGATTTGCCGGGCTATGGCTATGCCAAAGTATCGAAAATGGAACGCGTGGGTTGGGATAAACTGGTAAAAAACTACCTGGGCAACCGCGAGAACCTGCAATGTGTGTTTGTGCTGATAGATTCTCGCCTTACGCCACAACCTGTAGATATTGAGTTTATTAACTTTTTGGGTGAACACGGCATTCCCTTTGTGTTGGCTTTTACCAAAGCCGACAAGCAATCGGTAGGCAAAACACAGGAAAACATTAAGGTGTTTACTGATAAGTTGTTGGAAGAGTGGGATGAGTTGCCGCAGGTATTTACCACATCGGCCGACAAGCATGAAGGCCGCGATGAAATTTTAGCTTTTATTGATGAAGTAAATAAGACTTTTGTGATGCCACCAAAATCGGCCAACAAACCGCTTGAAGAAGATGAGGACGATTTTTAATTCAAATTAATATCGTGCAGTATAAATGATGTTTCCAGGTTTTCAGACGCTATGAGTTGTATGTTTTTAAGGCTTATAGCGCCGCTTATATAGCCACTATTGTGGTTTAGGTACGATTCATCAATACTATCAAAATAATCCGTCAGCGCAAGTGCCTCTTGCTTTTTATGCCGCAATAGTACGTTTAATAACACATCATTATCAAGGCTTAGCCCCTGCTGTTGTTGTATTTTTTTATACTCGTAGCGGTAATTATAGCTAAGGGCTGAAATATCTGATATTACTGCCGATGCCGTTGGGTATGCCCCGGCACCTTTGCCCATAAAAAACTGGGTATCGGCAAAGCAGGTTTTGGTAACTACGCCGTTAAAAACATCATCTACTTGGTAGAGTTTGCTTTTATTGCCCACAAATTTGGGCAGAACAAATGCGGCTACTTTATTATCGGCTGTTTTAAAGGCTTGGGCTACCAGCTTTATTTTCAACCCTTTTTCGCGGGCATATTTCAACTCCAACTCGCCAATATTATCTATTCCGTAATTAAAAATATCAGCAGGAATTGTTTTTAAACCAAAGGCATGCGCCAGCAGTATTTGCAGTTTATATTTAGCATCAAACCCGCCGGTGTCAAGCATGGGGTTACTTTCAGCATAGCCTTTATTTTGTGCATCAAGCAGCGCATCGGCATACGATACATTTTCGGCAAACGTTTTAGTAAGAATGTAGTTGGTAGAACCGTTTACAATACCCTCTACCGACTCTAGCAAATCGTTATCATAATACTCTTCTAAATTGCGAATAATGGGTATGCTGGCGCAACAGGCCGCTTCATACAAAAGCGGCACATTGTATTTTTGTTGCAGTTGCAACAGTTCATCAAAATGCTCGGCTATCATTTTTTTATTAGCCGTAACAACAGCTTTGCCACTCTTTATAGCTGCCGATACAATTTCAAATGCCGCATCGGCATCATCAATTAGCTCAACTACAACATTTATGCTCTCATCATGTAAAATATCGTTTTTATCAAACGTAAAATGATTATCGCTAATGGGGCGTTGCTTGTCTTTATTTTTAACACAAATTTTACTTATTTGTGCATTTAAGCTTGGTGTTTTATGCAAAACTTCGTAAAGCCCATAGCCCACACAACCAAAGCCAAACAGGCCAATGTTTAAATTTTTTCTTTCCATGTTTTTGAGCTTTGTTTAGGCGGTGAATGAATGTTGCCTTTCAGCATGTTTTTTAGTGGCAAAAGCTATGGCTTGTTGCAAATCGGCAATAAGGTCTTGTACATCTTCAATACCTACGGATAGGCGTATTAAACTATCGGTAACCCCACTTTTATAGCGTGTTTCAGCAGGTATTGATTTATGCGTCATTTCGCACGGAAGGCATAGTAAACTCTTAACCCCACCTAAGCTTTCAGCCAATTTAAATAGCTTAGTATTGCTAACAATATCAATAGCCAGTTGCTTGTCGTCTATCTTTAAATCAAACGTTACCACACCGCCAAAATATTTTAACTGTTTAGCCGCAATAGCATGGTTTTTATGCGTTGGTAAGCCGGGGTAATACACGTTTTTAATTACACTTTGGGTGGTTAAAAATTCGGCAATGGCTTGGGCATTTTCTGAGTGTTGTTTTATGCGTAACGAGAGTGTTTCAATGCCGCGAATAACCAACCAGCTATCAAACGGTGCCAATATTGCACCCGATGCATTTTGGATAAATTTGATTTTTTCGCCCAACTCGGGTGTGGCTGTAACAACCAAACCGGCTATTAAATCGCTATGGCCTGCAAGGTATTTGGTAGCGCTGTGTACCACAATATCAGCCCCCAAATTAATAGGCTTTTGGGCCGCCGGCGATGCAAATGTATTGTCTACACAAAGCAGTATATTGTTAGCCTTGGCTATTTTACCAATGGTTTCAATATCTGATATTTTTAGCGTTGGGTTGGTGGGCGATTCTATCCAAATTAATTTGGTTTTAGGCGTTACGGCATTTAATACATTTTCGGCATCGGTAGTGTCAACGTATTTTACGGTAATGCCAAATTTTTCATAAATATGGGTAAACAGCCTAAAAGCCCCGCCGTAAATATCATCTACCGCTACTATCTCATCGCCTGCTTGCAATAGTTTTATTACGGCATCAATAGCCGCCAGCCCGCTGGCAAATGCATAGCCGTTAGTGCCGTTCTCCAGCTTGGCAATAAGATCTTCCAATACCTTGCGGGTAGGGTTATTGCTGCGGGCATAATCATAGCCCTTGTTTACGCCCGGTGCCTCTTGAACGTATGTAGATGTTTGATAAATTGGTGTTGATATGGCACCTGTTAATTCATCAACCGGAATGCTGTGTAAAATGGTTGTTTGCTCGCTCATTGTTTTGTAAAATTTTAAGGTTCGACAATTTTTTTCGTCCTGCCGAACGCTTACCAAAACACACTTGCGAAAGAGCCTAAAAACAAAAAAGCTCTTCCGACAAGGTCAGAAGAGCTTTTAATATCTCGAGTTATTAATTGCTATAATCTGAACTTATCTATACCCCTAAGGGTTGGATGTGGCACCTTATTACGTTTTTAGCGTAACAGGTTGTCAAGACATCATCGGGCCATTTCCCTCCGTCTTTCTTGATAAGAATTCGTACAAAGAACTTGCTGCAAAGTTAATGGCACAAAATTTACATTTCCAAATAAATTTTTAATAAATTTTACTTTTAGCTGATTTTACGGGGGTTGTAGAGGGGTATTATGTTTGGATAAAATGCTAAAATTTAATGCTCGAGTTAAACTACCCAAACAAAGAGGTATGAAATTTTAGGCTTTGTAGCAGAAACAACAAAGCAAACGAACCACTTTAGCCTTTGCGGTGTTCTTAGTTAAATATAAGACTGAGAACGTATGGCTACGCAAAGTAAACAATTGAAAAAATGGCTAAGAATAAGCTTTTTCCTGCTTCCAATTGCAAGCGTGTTAAGCACCCTGTTTGCGGGTTTAATAAAAAAACGCATTAACAAAATGTTAGATGGGTTGGATGGTTATAAAGGCCGTGTAGAAAATGTGCAACTTTCTATTTTTGCCCACCGCTTGGTTATTACTGATGCTTATTTTAACAAGATTGAAAGCCTGAGTGGCGAAAAAAGTATGCTTATTAACGCAAGGCGAATTGAAGTGTCGTTTGGGTGGTTGGCATTACTAAGGGGCGAGGCCGTTTTATCGTTAAAAGTAGAAGTGCCCGAGGCTAAATTTTTGCGCACCAAAGCCAGTGATGGTAATGAAGATATTAAGAAAGTAGCAAAGCCCGCCAAAAAGAAATTAATACCCCCTAACGTACCCATTATTATTGAGAATTTTGAAATTACAGATGGCACTTTAGCATATATAGATGCTGTAAACGACTCTACGGTAGACCTAAAAATGGCAAATATTGAGATTATAGGCAAAAACCTATCGGGGTATTTGATAAACCGCAAACAACCGCTTACCGAAGTTTTTTTGCGTGGCACAACGCATGGCGGGCAGCTTACTGCCAACGTAAAAGCCTGGGTGCTTGAAAAACAACCCACCTTTGATGTAAACATGAAAATAGAGCGCATTGAAATGCCTCAACTAAACGACTTTTTTAATGCCTATAGCAACTTTGATGTACGCAGCGGCCTGATAAGCTTATATACCGAAGCAGCAGCTAAAGAAGGAAAATTTAAAGGCTATGCCAAACCCGTTATTACTGATTTGGATATTGTTAGCAAACAAGACATGGAAGATGGCATTATGAAAATGCTTTGGGAGGGCGTATTGGCTGTTACCGCCAAGATTTTGGAAAGTGATACCGACAACCATCAACTGGCAACAAAAATACCTTTTCATGGCACATTTAAAAACCCCAATATTGGTGTTTGGTTTGCTGTGGTAGAAACGCTGCGCAATGCATTTGTTGCAGCTTTAAAACCATCTATTGATTATACTATCAACATCAATTCAGTAAAGAAAAGGGGGAATAATTCGTAACAGAATTTATATAAAATAAAAAACCTCTCAGTGTAAAACCGAGGGGATTTTTTATGCCTGAAAAGAGCATAGCTTAACTACACTCCGCAGCAATAAACTCACCTATTAATATTTCTTCTGCTTCTAACAACGATTTCTCTTTGTCATCGCGAATAACTTTTAAGCGGTTAAAATAGCTTTCAAATTTACCTTCTTCGTAACGGCTAAACAGCAACGGGTGCACATAGTATTTTTTGCAAACAGTGCGGGTGTTGCCCAGCTTGCTGGCAACAAAATCCAGCGTATCAACAATATTTTTCTTGGCCTCGGTAGCGCTGGTATATGGCAGCAACTCAGCTAGCTTAGATGCGGCGGTAACAGTACCCCACCAGGTGCGAAAATCTTTAGCAGTAAAATCCTGCCCGGTTATGTTTTTCAGGTATTCATTTACATCGCCTGATTCGAGGGTTTTACGCTCGCCGTTAGCATCGTAATACTGAAACAGTTCTTGGCCCGGAATATCCTTTAGCTTTTGCATCAGTTTAGTAAGCCGTTTATGGGTCAAGTTAATCTCTTGAAAAACCCCTTTTTTTCCTTTAAACGATACCGTCATTTTAGTACCGGTTACCTTTAGGTGCCTGTCGCGCAGGCTGGTTAACCCAAACGAACCGTAGAGTTTAGTATACTCTGAATTGCCCACGCGTATATAGGTTTTATCAATCATACTTACCGCAATGGCCAATACCTTTTCTTTCGTCAATTCTTTTATCTGCAAATCTTTCTCAAGCTGCGCACGGATAAGAGGCAACGCAATAGCAAATTCAGCCATGCGGTTATGCTTACGCTCATTACGCACGGCAGACCATTGCTTGTGGTACTTGTATTGCTTACGGCCTGCGGCATCAGTGCCGGTAACCTGCAAATGCCCATTAGCTTTAGGGCATATCCAAACGTTGGTCCACGCCGGCGGAATAACCAGTGAGCGGATGCGTTTTAATTCATCTTCGTTGGTAATTTCATCGCCGCTTTTATCAAGACAAATAAACCCCTTGCCCTTACGCTCGCGGGTGTAGCCGGCACTACTGTCTGCCACATAGGCCAGCTTCATCGACTTGGCTTCTAAAACCAAGCCTGCAATTGCTTCGGCGGTCATTTGCCTGATGATTTTTTAGCGGCCACAGCTATTTTTGGCTCCATTTTTTTAGGTTGCTTCAATACCCTTTTTTGTGTAGCACTTATACCGGAATGGATATCGTCGGCAATGGCTTTAGGGTCTAATGGCACTCCTCTTTCTATAGCAACAGCGCGGGTAAATTCTGCACCAAAAAATACTATTTGCGATGAGTAGTATACCCACACCATAACAATAATGATGGATGCACCGGCACCATAAGTAGTAGTGAAACTACTTTGGCCCAAATACAAACCAATTAAATAGCGCCCTATGCTAAACATTACAGTAGTAAAAAATGCACCCCACCATATACTGCGCCATTTGGGTTTAGCGTCAGACATGTACTTGTAAATAAAGGCAAACAGCACCGTTGTTACGGCTAACGAAAGGGCTATATCAAGCACAGTAATAAGCACTACTGATATCGTAGGCAAGTGTTGGCCCAAATAATCAATAAATGCATGCAGGCCCGATTGAACAACCAGCGTTACCAGCATTAAAAAGGCCATACAGCCTATCATAGCAAAGGAGAAAAGTTTGGTTAGAAAAAATTTTATTACCGGTTTTTTGGCTGCGGGCTTTACATCCCAAATGGTGTTTAGTGCGGTGCGCAATTGACCAAACATACCCGTTGCGCCTAAAGCCAATACCACAACAGCAATAATAGTAAACAGTATGTTTTTACCCGGCTTATATGCCGATTTTATAATGTTTTGAATTTCGACCGCACTCTCCTTGCCAATTAACCCTTGCAACTGGCCTGTTACCTGCCCTTGTATAGCCTCGGGGCCAAGTATAGCCCCCGCTATAGAAATAATAATAAACAGCATGGGGGCAATAGAGAAAATGGTAAAATAAGATAATGCTGCACCTTGCGTTGATGTGTCGTGCTTTTGAAACAGCTTAAAGCTATTGCTAAAAATATTAGTAACGTGCTTTACTTTTTTATTGTTAAGTATGCGGGCTACACGCTTATTATTACGTATACGGTTAAGTATATTGGCTTTTTTCTTTTTCATAACCTATTTAGTATTGGGTCTGTAACCAAATAAACACTAGGGGAATGAAAAAGGTTCTTTAGCCTATTTACGCGTTGGTTTTTTAGCCGGGGTTTTAGGCAGTGATTGTTTAGGTGTTTTTAGCACCTTTTTTTGCTTGGTGTTTATCCCTACTTGTTCATCAGCAATAGTTGCCCTAACGTCTAACGATATACCCTGCTGTATGGCTATTGCGTGAATAAATTCAGCACCAAAAAATATTATTTGCGATGAATAAAATACCCATACCATTATAACTAAAACAGATGCGCCGGCGCCATACGTAGTGGTAATAGCACTATGGCTTAAATATAAGCCTATTAAATACCGCCCTATGTTAAACAGTACGGTAGTAAACAATGCACCCCACCATACGCTATGCCATTTGGGTTTAGCATCAGATATAAACCGGTATACCAACGCAAACAACAGGGTAGTTATGGCTAATGAAACACCAACATCAAGTATTTTTAATAATACAACCGATATATTGGGCATGCCGAGGTATAAAAAATCTTTAAACACTTCCAATACGGACTGGATAACTAAAGAAACCAGCATAAGAAAAGCCATGCAGCCAATCATAGCAAATGAAAAAAGCTTAGTTATTAGGTAGCGTATTATGGGCTTTTTGGCCGTTGGTTTTATCTCCCAAATAGTATTTAGCGCATTGCGTAGTTGGCCAAACATACCGGTTGCACCCAATATTAATAATACACTGGCACCAATGGTAAACCATACATTTTTGCCGGGCTTATAGGCCGATTTTATAATGTCTTGAACTGTTTTGGCACTTTCTGCTCCCATTAAGCCCTGCAACTGCCCTGCAATTTGCCCTTCAATAGCATCGCGACCAAAAACTGCGCCTGCAATGCTTATGATAATAAGCAGCATGGGGGCTATGGAAAAAATAGTGTAATAGGATAATGCACCACCCTGCGTAGCCGTATCGTGGTTTTGAAAAAGCTCAATGCTATTCCTAAAAATATTTTTTATTGCCTTTAATCGTTCGTTGCTGCGTATGCGGGTAAATAAGTTCTCTTTTTTCTTCATCATAAAGTACCCATTATTTTGGTTTATACCATACAACACAAGGGCAATGTAAAAAGTTTGCTAGACTTAATTTTATGCCTTGTCCCAAGGTTTAGAGAGGTGTTTAAATGCAATTACACATACACAAACAGTACTTTGGTATAGGGTTTTATGGCAGTAGAGAAACAACCACTACCAAGTTGGAAATTGATAGAAGGAAATAAAACTGGGTTTTAGTTTAATCAGTAAATACTTTGTCGTCAATATTTTTATTTACCACATAGTTGCTAAAGGTAAATTTTACGGTTCCGGTGCCTTTATTGTCGCTGCTAGGGGCTTTAGATTTCGAATTTATATCTACAGCTACCGCCTTGGGTACTTTAAACTTAGCTACATCAAAAATAAGTTCCATTTTATCGGGCAGGGCGTTTTTTGCCATGCTACCATAGGTGTAGTGGGTAAGCATGGTGCCATTGGCCTGGGTAGTAATTTCAGATTTTAATACCAGATTATTTACAGGGTCTATCCAAAATTTGCCCACTATAAAATCGGCTTGGGTTTTGGGTAACACATTTATAACAACGGTTTGGGTGCCATTAATAGTTTCATCGCCCATTTTAACGGCTACATAGCTGTTGCTATCATTAAGTAATTGTATAGCTTGGTAGGGGTTTTGCTTTGGCAGAAAAATAATGCCTTTGGTTTTAATCCTAAACTTTTTTGGGGCTTTATAAAATACTTGCCCGTTTATAGGGTCAACATTTACGCCGGGTATATCAAATTCTAAATTAAGCTGTGCGCTGTAGGTTTTAATTACCGCAAATTTTTGGTTTACACTTTGCAACAATTGGTTGGGGCTTTGGGCAAACGCGGTGTTTAGCAACAGGGTTAAACATGCAACCAGTAAGTTTCTCATAATAGTTAGTTCTGAATGTCGGTTTTGGTAAACTTATAATGCGCAATGCCTAAAAACAGGGCAATGTGGCCAAGCAACACGCTTACAGATTGTATTACCATAGTTTGCGATATGGGATTGTCAAAAAAGTTGCGCCATATAACCATATGGGTAGTAAATAAAAAGGGCTTTATTTTATCAAATATTGGCACCTCCATAGTACCTATAATGGTGAATAGCACTATTACACTCATTGCCATTATAATAGGCCCAATAGAGTTATCAGTAAAGCATGATAGCATAAGGGAGAAAGAGGCTACCAGCATTAAGCTAATAAAGGCTATGCCAAAAGCGCTAATAAAGCGCCATATAACATCGTCCTCCCTTAGTATTACCAATTCGTCGGTTTTTAGTACAGTTAAATCTCCGCTACCAAAAAGCAAAAGGCCGCCACCCAAAGCAAGCAGGCCAAGCCAAAATAACAATACAAAAACATAAATACCACCGGCTAAAATTTTGCCCCACAGTATTTGCTGGCGCGATACCGGCCTTGTAGCCAATAGCCTAATAGTGCCCGATGCCATTTCGCCACTTATTAAATCGCCGGTTACAAGGGCAACCAATAGGGGCATTTGTATGATAAGGGTTTGCAAAATTATAAAGCACACTAAGCTGCCGTTAAGTATCTCGCCTTGTATTTCAACCGTTTGTTCAAGTGCCTGAAAAATAAAGGCTATGTAGTTTTTACCATCAACATATAAAGCAAATTCTATAAGCGCTATTATGGTTGTAATGGCCAAAAAACCAATGTAACTGCGTGGCTTTGCCAATATTTTATATAACTCGTTTATTGTAATTTTTGCCAGCATACTTATTGGTGGGTTATTTTTAAAAAAAACTCTTCCAGTTGTTTTTTATAGTCTAATGCGTAAAAGTTGATGCCATTGGTATTTAACCAGCTAACCAAATGAGGTATTTCCTGCTTAGCTAATTTTAAGCCTGCCGTATTATTTTCAATACCGGTTAGTAGTGTGGCAAATTGCGAGTTTACTAATGCCGATTTAAATTTATCGGTATCGCCCAACTCTATGTAAACAATAACATCATCATCAGCCAGCAGGGTGTTTACTTTGCCTTGGGCAACGGCCTTACCTTTGTTTATAATTACCATACTATCAGCAATTAGTTGTATTTCTGATAATATATGTGATGAAAGAACCACTGTTTTACCCTCGTTTTTAAGCTGGAGTATAAGTTCGCGCAGCTCTATAATACCTTGAGGGTCTAAGCCTGTGGTGGGCTCGTCTAATATTATAAGTTTAGGGTTGTGTAGCAGGGCTTGTGCCAATCCAAGCCGCTGTTTCATACCGTGACTGTAGGTTTTTACCTTGTCATTCTCTCGTCCGCTTAGGCCAACCAGTTTTATAACTTCCTCAATTCTTTTAGGGCCAATGGTTTGGCTGTACATTTTTGATAACAACCACAGGTTTTGCTTTGCTGTAAGGTAAAGGTAAAAGTCGGGCTTTTCTATAATAGAGCCTGTTTGGGCTAATATCTCATTCCTGTTTTTATGCAGGCTTTTGCCCATAATCTCTATAGTGCCGGCAGTAGGCGTTATTAAAGATAACAGCATGCGCAGGGTGGTGCTTTTGCCCGCCCCGTTAGGGCCAAGAAAACCATAAATGTCGCCTTCTTCAATACTTAAAGAGATACCATCTACAGCTTTAAAGCCACCATACTGCTTATAAACATCGGTAATTTGTACAATAGGTTGTGCCATTGCCTACCAAACACGCCAATAAATTTAATGTTGCAAATGTTTGCCAATTAAAGTGTTAATGCAATAGCCTCAGCTACGCGTATACCGTCCATAGCCGCAGACACAATACCACCTGCATAGCCCGCGCCCTCTGCGCAAGGGTATAGGTTGTTTAGTTGTGGGTGGTGTAGTTTCTCCGCATCGCGCGGTATGCGCACCGG
>JANOCJ010000154.1:0-3671 GCA_031412115.1 Flavobacteriales bacterium | reverse complement strand
GGGTGTGGGGTTCTCAGTAGCCGTTTGCTGCTGTGTGCCGTCGGCTTGCTGTTGGGTTCCGTTTTCTTCGCGGCGTTGCAAGCCACCCAGCAGGGTTATATTATCGGCTACAATTTCAGTAGTATACCGTTTATGGCCCTCTTTGTCTTCCCACGAGCGGGTGCGGAGTTTGCCCTCAATAAACAATTGCTTGCCTTTGCGTATGTATTTATCAGCCAGTTCGGCCAGGCCGCGCCACAATACTATATTGTGCCATTCGGTTTGCTCCATACGCTGCCCTTCGCGGTCGCGGTAGGTTTCCGTAGTAGCCAGCGGAAAAGTAGCTTTCATAGTACCGTTCTCCATATGGCGGATTTCGGGGTCTTTGCCTACGTTTCCAATCAAAATAACTTTATTAACTCCTGACATCTTAGTAAAAATTTAGTTCATCAATAAAAGTTTGGTTTAACACGTTGATAACAAACCTACGCGAAAAATATATAAACAGCAATAGCTGGGGCAGTAAATTAATTTTATACTGATTATGAGGGGGTTATGGTTTTAGTAGCCCCCATTCCCAACCCTTCCCCCTAAGGCGAAGGGCTTAACCCCCTCTCCTTGGAGAGGGGGCAGGGGGAGAGGCTAACAAAAAACCTTTTGCACAATTTTTGCTAAAGCTAAAAACCAATAAATTTGCGCGCCTTTTACCTCATCCCCTACCCTTCTCCCCGTCCGAATGGATGAATCCTTTCATCTGGGCGGGCTAAAGGAGAAGGGCTTTACACCTCCCTCTCTTTTAGGAGAGGGAGGACGGGAGGGTGAGGCAAAGGCGCTGAAACAAGCATTAACAAACAACTAATTATATTAAAATTATGAAACGTATACTACTCATTGCCACACTTTTACTGTCTGTAACGGCATTTGCCCAAACACCTGCCGACACTAATAAAACAGATGCACAGGGCCGCAAACAGGGCCTTTGGAAAGAGGCTGTTAATAGCCTGCGCACAACGGGCAACTACCTTGATGATAAAAAAGAGGGTACCTGGCAAACTTTTCATGCAAACGATATTGTAAAAACTGTTGAACATTACAAAAACGGCCAGCTAACGGGCCTTGTAATTGAGCTTGACAACACCGGCCACTTGGTAAAATATGAGAACTTTACCAACGGCCAGTTGGATGGGCAATGCCTATATTATAACAGCATGGGCCGCGTAAGTATGTTGGTAAACTACAGCAACGGCAGGCTATACGGCGCTAAAAAATTGTATTATAACGATGGCGCCCTGCAAGAGGAAGGCACTTGGGTAAACGACCAACGCGACGGGGTAACCAAATGGTATTACAACGACAAAAAACTATCGGTTGAATATAATTACAAAGGCGGCCAGCTGGATGGTTTGCAAAAAACATACTTCCGCACGGGTAGCATTAGCACCGAGACTAATTACAAAAACAACGAAATGGAAGGGCCTTATGCCGAATACTACGAATCGGGCAAGCAAAAGGTAAGCGGCACCTACGTAAAAGGGCAAAAAAATGGCGTTTGGAAAGAGATGGACGAAAACGGCAAAGTGATAAAAACCGAGAAATACGTTAATGGCGTTTTGAAATAGCCGAGAGCCAAGAGGAATATAGCCCACGATTTTAATCGTGGGAACTTTAGCAGGTATACAAGCGGAGAAATAATCTCCGCTTTTTTTATGGAGAACTCTATACCCTTTTTTCTCTACTCTAACCGCTCTCGGCTCTGGTCTCTCCCCTCTTGACTCTTTATTAACAACCGATGTTTATTAACATGAGCAGAACAAGTTATAGTTCCGCCATTTATTTTTTATCTTGGCGGATAAATTCCGTCATCTATGATTAAGTTAAAAAGTATTATTCAGCAGCTTAAAGAGAAGGAGGCCAATGAGCTAATCCAGCAATTTAAAGACAGTAAAGCTGAAAAATACCTTACACTGTTTACTCATTATCGCGAGAATAAGATGAGCGATGAGGAGATTCAAGCTACGCTTGATGTAAATACCAACGCTTATTACACGCTAAAGTCGCGCCTGTTTGATAAAATACAGGAGTTTTTATCAAACAACCTTGACAGCCCTGTTATTGACTTGCTGCGCAAAGTGGCCAATATACCCAACCTGGTATACAATACCCACCGCGATACTGCCATTGCCATTTTGTTAAAGCTAGAGGCCGAGCTGAGGGATTATGATATGCCTTACGAACTATCGTCAGTATACAATGCCCTTAAAAAATTAACCCTGCACTCGCCCAAATATTACGAGTATACGCAGGCATACAACAGGCACGTAGCCTATACCCTAGCGCTTGATAAGGCGGAAGATTTGCTGGCCAATTTTAACAAGGCGCTTAGCGAATATTACGCATCAAAAAACGCGCAAACCGTTGGCCTGCTTAAACTAATTAAAGATGAAATGGGCAATATTGCCCGCCTGTATGAAAGCCACCACTTACAGGTTTATAAATGCATTGTCGATATATCGTTCGCCCTGTTTATACCCGGTAGCGAGGCCGTGAAAGATGATGAACCGGTAGAGGATTTGCTGGCTAAAATGGAGAAAATTTTTGCTGCCTACCCTAAAGACACTAACTACCAACACTTAAATTTAGCCTACAACTTCCTTGCTTTTGAATACTACCACCAATTGAAATTGTATAAAAAAGAGGTGAAGTATTACGATACGGTAAACGAGAATTTAAACTCGTTTTTATTGTTTAACCATTGTGCCTTTACCTCGCGTTTCCTTGTTTCTAAGCTAGAGCGCAACGTAATGAACGATACCGAGAAAAACCTGTTTGAAGAGAATACCACTTTGCAGGAAAACTACGAGCCCGATAAAATGGACATACCCAACTACATTAATTATATGAAGTATTTGGCGGTGTCATCATTCTACGCCAAGCGCTACCAGGAGGCGGTAGGTATGCTTAGCCGTTTGGTAAACGATGTTAGCTTTAAAAATTATCCGCATGCCGAAATTGAAATTAAGCTGCTCCTATCGTTGTTCTATTCTATGATTAATAAATACGACCCCGCCAACAGCCTTATGCGTAGCGTAGCCCGTAAGGTGCGCGAGACGGAGGATGAAGTAGGGTACGAAAACGCCAGCATATTTAACAAAATATTATCGCTACAAATGAGCTCATCGGCCCGCGAGGTAGAACAAAAAATACGCCAGCAGTTTCAGCGTTTTGAGATGATGAACACCGGCAGCAACCGCATGTTGGAGTACCTTAAATTTGACGACGCCTTTATAAAACACTTAGCGCAAGGCGTAAAAACAAATTAGATTAATGCCCTGTTGGGCTTTGTATGAAGCGTTCCTCGCCCTTATTTGTACTGTTTTTTACCATATTAATTGACCTTTTAGGCTTTGGTGTAATAGTGCCTATTTTGGGGCCTTATGCTAAAGATGTATTGCATGCCGAAGGCTGGGTTTATGGGTCAATTTTCGGGGTATACTCTATAATGAACTTTTTGTTTGCCCCTGTTTTGGGTACCATAAGCGACCGTATAGGCCGCCGCCCGGTGCTGCTTGTTACCATTGTTATAGCCATGTTTGGGCATTTATTATTCTCGGTTGCCGGTTCATTAGTATTGCTGTTTTTAGCGCGTATGATAGCCGGCATAGGCTCGGCCAACATATCGGTAGCCAATGCTT
>JANOCJ010000153.1:0-8796 GCA_031412115.1 Flavobacteriales bacterium | reverse complement strand
CCGCCGTGGTTACGGTCTAGGTAAATAATGTTGCTGGCATGGTGCACCCTGTGGGCCGATGGGGTACTAAATATCCACTCCAACGGTCCTAGCCAGCGTATAGCCTCGGTATGCACCCAAAACTGGTAGGCCAAGCTTATCGACATCATGGCCAGTATCATCCACGGTTGAAAGCCTACAAAAGGCAGCCACAACCAAAAGGCGTATTTATACAACAGCTCTGTCCAGCTTTGGCGCAGGGCGGTGCTTAAATTGTAGTGTTGTGATGAGTGATGATTCTCGTGCGCGGCCCACAGTATGCGTATTTGGTGACTTAGGCGGTGGTGCCAGTAAAAGCTAAAATCATCGGCAAAAAATAATAATACCCATACCCACCATGCCGAACTTAAATCAAAAAGGCGGTAGTTTTCATATATCCACACATAAGCCAAAAAGTATAAAAATTTTACCCCAAGGTTAATTATTAAACTTCCCAAACCCATGCTAATGCTGGCAATACTATCTTTAGTTACATACCAGCCCTTACTCTCTTTATAGTTTACATACAGCTCTACCGCTATAAGTATTACAAAATAGGGTACGGCATAATATATGGGGTCGGTGTGCTGTTCCATTATGGTGTTTAACTATACAAAGATAAATAGTTTAACGTATAGCACCCATTTAGGTTTAACCCAAATAGTTCAGATTTTATTTACTTGCCCTTATTCTCTTCTTGCTCTTTTTTCAGCAAGTCAATATCGGTAATAAGTTTGGCTACTTCGGCCTCTGATGTGCCATCGTAAAAGCCACGCAAATGGCGCTCTTTATCTACCAAAACAAATAGTTGGGTATGAATAAAATCGTCCTCAATAGGTTGGGTAATAGTAGTATCGGTATTAAGCAGGTAGCTGTAGCGGGCCATATCATACAACTGCCTTTTGCTGCCCGTTAAAAAGTACCATTGCTTATTATCGGCATTGCGTGCTTTGGCATATGCTAGCATGGCGGGTACAGAATCTTGCTCGGGTTTTACCGTGTGCGATAGTATTTTAAAGCTATTATCACCTTTTATTTTTTCAGCCACCTTCATCATGTTTTTATTCATAATGGGGCAAATAGAGTGGCAAGTGGTAAAAAAATATTCTACCACATAATTGGTGTTTTCTACACTTTTTTCAGTAATGGTATCGCCCAGTTGGTTAACAAAATCAAACTTGCCAACGGTATGAAAAATGGTATCGCCCATAGGGGTAACCTCCTTATCGCCGTAAGTAATAAGGTAGCGTACCTTGTCTTTACTTTTTAGGTTTTGTAAATTGATATAATATACCACACAAAAAGCAGCTATTAAAATACCCAGCAGGGGCAAAAAACGTTTCATACTATTATTTTAAAGCCTCTTCAGGATTTTTTACAAACTCTTCTTTGCAGCCGGTGCCACAAAAACCATATACTTTACCTTTATAGGTAGCCGTATCAGCCGGGCCGCTGCTAACGTCCATATCGCATACAGGGTCGGTTTTTGATGCCAGTATGGCAACATCTATTTTGCCGTCGGTTGTTTTTTCTACCGGGGGCTTGGCGCCTTCTATCTTAGTGTTTTCGCCCTCTGTGGCTTTTTGGCCGCAGCTAATTAAGGCCAAGCTAAACAATATTGTTGCAAAAGCTTTCATATAGATGAATTTTAACAGCGCAAAGATAGTGAAGAACTTGCAAAAGCCAGGCTATTTTATACAAACAGCCAACAAACGCAAACAAGCAACTAAAAGCTATCTTTGCACCTTATTTTATATTACTTGGAACAAGACGATAACACAGTAAGGCCTTATAACACAGGCAGCTTAACTAAAAAGGAAGAAGTAGCCCTTATGTTTGACAACATATCGGGCAAGTACGATTTTTTAAACCGTTTCCTATCGCTGGGCATTGATAAGCTTTGGAGGCGCAAGCTTATCAAGCTTTTGCGTGCCCATAAGCCCAAAAATGTGTTGGATATTGCTACGGGAACAGCCGATTTGGCCATTTTGGCCTCTAACTATGTAGATACCGTTACCGGTGTAGATATTTCGGAAGGGATGCTTAACGTAGGGCGCGAGAAGGTGAATAAAAAGGGCATTAAAACAGTTACACTGGCCTATGGCGACTCTGAAGATTTGCCCTTTGCCGATGCTTCCTTTGATGCTATTACTGTGGCTTTTGGCGTAAGGAACTTTGAAAACACCGAAAAAGGCCTGCGCGAAATGTACCGCGTACTTAAGCCCGGCGGCGGCGTTTTTATACTGGAGTTTAGCCGCCCACGCAAGTTTCCGGTTAAGCAGGCATACTTTTTTTACTTTAACAACGTTTTACCCCGGTGGGGCAAGCTGGTTTCTAAAGATACTGCCGCTTACACCTATTTACCGGAGTCGGTAAAAGCTTTTCCTGATGGCGAAGCATTTACTGCATTACTTAAAAATTGTGGGTTTAACGAAACTAATTTCAAATTTTTGAGTAACGGTATAGTTGCTATTTACACAGGCATAAAAGCTGCTTAGTTTGAAGAGATTATTGTATATAACCTTAGGCATTATTTGCTATGCAACGGGCTTACAAGCCCAGCACCATGGCGAAACCATACGCAACCTGCCCCACTACGACAGGCAAAAGGTGCATTTTGGTTTTTTGCTTGGTATGAATACATTTAATTTTGTTATTAAAGATAATCCCAACATCAAGTCGCTCGACTCGGTATATGTGGTGCAAAGTACCCCCGACATCGGCTTTTCGTTGGGTATTGTTTCTAACCTGCATTTAGGCGATAATTTTGATTTGCGCTTTTTGCCCGGCCTATCCTTTGGGTCGCGTAATATGACCTATACCCTTAAGGTACAATCCAATGATACGTCAGCATTTGTGCCCTTTGTAAAAAAGGTAGAGTCTACCTACCTCGAATTTCCGGTTTTGCTAAAGTTTAAATCAAGGCGGTATGGCAATTTTAGGGCCTATGTTATTGGTGGTGGGCGCTATTCTATGGACTTAGCGTCGCAAGCTAAAGTAAATGACGATGGCAAAAAAACCATTAAACTAAGGCGCAGCGATTATTACTACGAAATAGGTTTTGGGTTGGATTTTTACTTAGAATATTTCAAATTTTCAACCGAGGTAAAAGCCGCTTGGGGCTTGCGCGATATGCTTAAACGCGAAGACCATTTATACAGCCAGTCTATTGATGCTTTGCGCGCCAAAAGCATATTTATTTCCTTCTTGTTTGAATAGGGCTATTTGATAACGGCAATCATACCCATTACATCTTTACCGCCCGCCAGCGCTAAACGGTAGGTATATATGCCTACAGGTACTTGATAATCTTTGTATTTGCCGTCCCAAAAGTCAATAAAAGGTTTTTTGGTATGAAAAATCTCTTCGCCCCAGCGGTTAAAAATAAACAGTTCGCCATCCAGGCAATCCTTATCCCTAAAGGGGATAAAAACATCGTTCCTCCCGTCGCCATTCGGGGTAAAAGCATTGGGTATATAAACAGTTTCTTCGCCCGATGGAAAGGTAGTAACATTGGCTACAGCCGTATCGGCACAGCTAGTGCCGGGGTTTGTTATTAATACCACATCATGGTCTCCCACATTCATAAATTGTATAACAGGGTTAGCCAATGTTGATTGTGTATAATCCCATTTCCATAAATAGCTTGTTGCGCCAATAGCGGTATTGGTGGCTTGTACAGCACCCGTACACTCATTTACAGTAAAGGTAAAGCCCGCCGGTGCGGCAGTAATAGTGTTTAGTGTAACAATAGCCGTATCGGTGCCGCAAGCGCCTGTGCCAATTACCGTATAGGTAGTAGTATCGTTTAAGGTAGCAGTAACGGTTGGGCCTGTAGTAGTATTTAGGCCTGTAGCGGGCGTCCAGGTATAGTTTTGTGCGCCGATGGCCGTAATAGTTACCGGCTCGCCAACACAAGCGGCGGGAGGCGTTGTAACAGTAACTGTAGTTGGTGCCTGGCTTGATGTAACAACAACCGTATCATACCCGGTAAGGCAGCCGTCAAAAGCCTCCATAATGTAGGTTCCCGGTGTGGTAAATGTGCGGGTAGGGCCTGTTGGGCCGTCGGCCCAGTCGTATGATATGATTCCTGTAAAAGTACCATCAATATTTACCGTACTGCCGCATTGCAGCGTAAGGTTGTTGGTGGGCAAGGTGTATAATAGTGCGGGTGGGTAAACGGGAAAGTCGTACAGGGCAACAATCTCTGTATCGTTTAGGGCGCGGTTGTAAAAACGCAATTCATCAATATTAGCATTAATAAAAGTGGGTGGAATATTTGCCCCGCCCCCATCGCCTTTTCCTACAACGGCTATGCCGGTAGTGCTATATACCAATGGACCGCCTGTGCCATCGTAATATGCTGAAACCTCCTCGCAATTTATAAATAGGCGCATATTGGTTTCAGAATAAATAACTGCAGCTACGTGATACCATGTACCTAGGTTTATAGCAACATTTGATATTTTACTTTTGCGATTTGTAGGGCCGGGTGCACCACCATCGCCAACGTTGCCGGCAAAATAATATCCGGCTGAACCTGAAAAATTGCCCCATACCCCATAAAAACTATTATCGAGGTAATCATTATTAAAAAAATTATTTACCCCATTTATGTTTGAGGTTATATTTATCCAAGCCGAAAAACTCATTGGAAAAGACGGCTTCATTCCGCTGCCACCTGTTAATGCAATAAAATCATCAACCCCATCAAAATAATATGCAGAGTTGGGTGCGCCAAACCTATCGGCGGTTAGCACAGGGCCATTTACAACTGCCACATTGGTATTGCCACTAGCGTCATTTGCATTGCCGGTAAATGGCAAATACAACAACAACCCTTGGGTAAGGTTAATTTGTGCAGGCGTTTTGCCAAACACAAACACAAAAACAATTACAAGTAGAAACGAGAGTTTTTTAGTCGTCACTTTAACTAGAATTTGTGGCTAATATACTAATAATACTTGACTTACAAAAGCAAAAGCCCCTGTGTGAGGGGCTTTTGCTTTTAGTATTGGTGTTAATTCAGATTGGCTTATAGCTACTTTACAATTAGCAACCGCCCATTGGTAACTAGGTTTTGGTTGCTGTATAATTGGTAGTAATAAATGCCGTTGGTGGTTTCGGGCCTCCAGTTATTTTGGTAGTTTGAGGTGTTGTAAATCAATTTGCCCAATGCATCGTAAACTATTACACTGTTATGCTGTGGCAGGTTGGTTATTACCCATGCATCGCTTACATAGTAGTCTTTCAAAAATTTAGCATCACCATTAAAATGCTCAATTAATGCTACCGTTGTATCGGGGCAGCCTTTATCTAAATTAACCAGTATAGTATCTACCTCTATGGTACAATTATCTATTGCTTTTACCCAATATATGCCGGGGCCATATATAGTAGCCTGCAAGCCAATATCGCCGTTAGACCATACCAGCGAAGCGCCGGTTACGGGTGCAGTAACTGTTAGTATTGCGGTATCGCCATAACAAATAGGGCTGCTGCCGGTAGTGGCTAAATTTAATGCCGGTGAACTAAAGCTGACATTAATAGTATCGCGCGACGAGTAACATTGGTTAGTTACCTGTACCCAATAATTGCCGCCGGTAGTTACATTTATTTGCGATTGTATACTGTTGTTTGACCATAGGTAGGAAGTAGCATTTGCAGCAGAGCCATTTAAATTTACTGTTGTGCCGGGGCATACAACCCTATCGGGACCTAAATTTACCTGCACAGCAGGCGCCATTTGTACATCCACAGTGTCATAGGTTACGTTACCGCAGGCATCAGTTACTTGTATCCAATATTCGCCGGGGCAGTTAACGGTAAGGTTGGGGCCGGTGCTGCCGTCAGACCATTGGCCAATGGTTAAACCTGAAGGTTGTGGGGTAAGTGTTAATGAACTATTTGGGCATAAGTACTGTACGTTGTTGCCTAAGGTAACAGGCGTTCCCGGAGGGTTGGGGTAGTAATATAAAGCTTCTATTTCCTGGTCATTCAAGGCACGGTCATAAAAGCGTATTTCATCCATATCTGCACTAATAAAGGTAGGAGGAATCCCAACCGTACCATCACCCTTGCCTATTACAGCAAGGCCGTTTTGGCTATAGGTAAGCGCCCCGCCTGTGCCGCTGTATGCACCCGGCACCTCAGTGCAATCAATATATAATTTCATGCTGGTAGCCGAAGTAATAACAACCGCATAATGATGCCAGGCCCCAGTTTGAGTTGGTACTGTAGTTGTTTTTGTGCGGCGGTGTGTTGGGCCAACACCACCTCCATCGCCAACAGAGCCATTTAAAAAGCCCGAAGAAGTTGACGAAAAAGTCATGGTAGCGCCATAAAAATAATCCTCTACAAAATCATTAGAAAATATGGTGTTAGCATTAAATGTAGAAATGTTATCAATTCTTACCCAGCCTGATATTGACATGGGGTATTGCGGTTTCATGCCTGCGCCGCCTACCATTGATATATAATCATCTACCCCATCAAAACTGTAAGCAGCATTAGGGTTTCCATAACGGTCGGTAGTTAAGGTTGGGTTGCCGTATAGCGTAGTTACATTAGTATTACCGCTGGCATCATTGGCATTGCCTGTACATGGTAAATATAATTTTAAGCCCTGCGTTAGGTTTACTTGGGCAATTGCAACTGTGCTAAACAAGGTGGCAAGCAGCAAAAAGCATACATTTTTGGTTTTCATTTTATGGTTTTTGAATAGCTAAAGTATTAGTTTTATTTTAGATAAAAAAAGAGGCCCTTAAAAAATAAGAGCCTCTTTACTATATATTAACGAATAGAATATTACCACATTTGGGCACGCTCGTTTTGCGGGCGGTATAGCTTATCGCCCTCTTTTACGCCAAAGGCATCGTAAAACTCCTGCATATTGCTAACTACACCATTTACACGAAAAACCGGTGGCGAGTGTGGGTTGGTAAATACCATGCTACGCAAGGCTTCGGCCCTGTAGTTGCTGTGCCATATTTGCGCCAGCGAAAGAAAGAAGCGTTGCTCAGGCGTAAAGCCATCTATTTTTTCTTTGGTTTTGTTGGCTGCTTTCAAGGCCTCAAAAGCAATAACACAGCCGCCTAAGTCGGCAATGTTTTCACCCAATGTAAGCTCGCCGTTTACGTTTACACTATCAGCTACTTTATATAGGTTATACTGTGCTACAAACACTTTGGTAAGGGCTACGTAGTGGTCGGCATCTTCTTTAGTCCACCAGTCGGCAAGGTTGCCGTTGGCATCGTATTGGCGGCCTTGGTCGTCAAAACCGTGGGTAAGTTCGTGGCCTATAACCATGCCTATGCCGCCGTAGTTCATAGCATCATCGGCATACTCGTTAAAGAACGGTGGCTGTAGTATTGCCGCCGGAAAAACAATCTCATTAATGGTTGGGTTGTAATAGGCGTTAACCTCTTGCGGGCCCATGTACCACTCGGTTTTATCAACCGGTTTGCCTAGTTTGTTAAACATGCGCTTTTGCTCAAATACAAAGCCTTCCTGTAGGTTGTACCACCAATGGCGGTCGGCCATTTTCATGCCGTCGTACTTACGCCAGTTGTCGGGGTAGCCAATTTTGGTAATTATTTTGCTTAATTTTTCTTGCGCTTTTTGCTTGGTAACAGGGGTCATCCATGCTAAACCCTCAATGCGTTTGCTAAGGGCTTTTTTCAGGTTTTCTACCATCTCCAATGCACGTTTTTTAGCCGTTTCAGAGAATTTTACTTTCACATATTCCTGCCCTAAAATATCTCGCATTATATAGTTTGCATAGTCTACAGAGGTTTTCCAACGTACTTGTTTTTTCTCGTTGCCACGCATAAATTTGTCATAAAACTCAAAGTGCGCGTTGGCAAAGTTGGTGCTTAAATATTCAGCATTATCACTAATAATGTGGAAACGGAAATAAGCCTTCCATTCCGCAGCCGGTATGGTTTTCATGTATCCGTCCAGCGCCGAAAAGAAAGCAGGTTGGCCCACAATTATCTCAGGGCTATTGTCTGGCACATTGCTCATTTTAAATAGCGAAGCCCAGTCAAGATTTTTGTTTTTAGCCTTCCAATCGCTTAGTGCTACAGGGTTATAGGTTTTGTAAGGGTCGCGTTGGTCAACCAAAGGCATTGATGCTGTTGCCAATTTCTCATCTATAGCATATACAATAGCGGCGTTTTTAGCAGCATCGGCGGGTGTTTGGCCCGATAGTTCCAATATGGTTTGTATGTACACTTTGTATTTGGCGCGCGTTTCTTCTGATTTTGCATCCTTGCGGAAGTAGTAATCGCGGTCGGGTAAGCCAAGCCCACCTTGGGTTACGTACAATGTGTACTTCGATGAATTCTTTTGGTCTTGTTCTACAAACATGCCAAAAAAGCCACTGTTGGTAAGTGTACCCAACAGTTTGGCATTTGTTTGTGGGGTACCAAAGCTATCGGCCAATGCCAGCCAGCTTTTTAGCGGGTTAAGGCCTTCTTTTTCAATGCCGTTGGTATCCATTGCTGAGCGGTAAAATGCGCCCAGTTGTTGGGTGTTGCTGCCAGATGCCGCGTCTTTATTGGCCGCTGCATCTTCCAGCACCTTGCGCATAGCTATGTTACTTTGCTCGTCAAGCTCGCCAAATGCGCCCCAGTTGCTCTTATCAGCGGGTATGGGGTTGTTTTTTATCCATTTGTTATTTACAAAATGGAAAAAGTCATCCGTTGGTTTTACAGTAGAATCAAGCAATGCAACGTCAAATGCTTTTACATGTTCTTCGGCATTGGCAGCTTTGTT
>JANOCJ010000152.1:0-7426 GCA_031412115.1 Flavobacteriales bacterium | reverse complement strand
GCACTTGGGACGACCATGATTATGGCCAGAATGATATTGGCAAAGACTATAAAGAGAAGAAGGCGAGCATGCAAATGTTCCTCGATTTTATTGGCGAACCTAAAGACTCGCCCCGCCGTAAGCAGGAGGGTGTTTACACCTCATACACGTTTGGCCCGGCGGGCAAACAGGTAAAAATTATTTTGTTGGATACACGCTACAACCGCGATAAATACAGCCGCAAAGGCGATATTTTGGGCGAGCCGCAATGGATATGGTTGGAGAGTGAATTGAAAGAATCGAAAGCGCAGATAAACATTATTTGCACCAGCATACAGTTTACCCCCAACCGTTTGTTGTATGAGTTGTGGAGGCGTTTTCCTAAGGCTAAAAAAAGGCTGTCGGACCTGATAGCAACCACCAACCCTTCGGGTGTAATGTTTTTAAGTGGCGATGTACACCACTCTGAATTTTTAAAAGGGAAAATTAAAGGCCGCGATTATCCTGTTTACGAGTTTACATCAAGCGGTATGACACACTATAATACCGTGTACCACTTTTTTGGCAAAAGCAAAACGGTAGGTAAAGTGTTCTTTGGTAAATCGTACGGTATTATTGATTTTGATTGGGGCCCTGTGCCTGCTGTGTCATTCAAAATTATGGATGAGAACAACAACCGCGTGCGCGAAGAAAAAATACTAATGTCAACTATGGGTGTGCGTTTTCAGCAATAAGGCCAAGCGCATAAAAGCGTTATGCATAAAGGGTTTTAGGTTGACGTAATCTTCTAAGCCTAACTTTAAGCTCAGTTTAATAAATGGTTTGTCATTTATCATTTTGATAATTTTTTCTTTAGGCAATTCATTTACAGGAAGGTAATTTTCTTTATCATAATGATAATTCCACGGAGTATCACCACAGCCTATATATAGCCCTGTGGTATCAGTGTTAGCTATATTTTGGAGCAGTATTTCAGTATAGCGCTCTTTATATATGCCTTGCAAATGCAGCGTTAGGCTGAAAAAATTTCCCCACCAAAACATAGTACGAAACGCCAGTATATTATCTTTATCAAACACCGCCGGATAGTCTAACACCAAATAGGGCAGGCCTTTGTAGTTTTCTCCTTTTGATATTTTAGGCTGGCGGCTTACTTCTTTTAATACAATATTCTCTTCAGTTAAAATGCCGTTATAATCTGCCACAAGCACATCCAATTCTGCCCAAATTTTGGCCATAGCTTCAGCCTTAACAACTAAAAAGCGGCTGTTGGTAATGGTGCTGTATTCTTCGGGCGAGAGGTGCATTTACAACCATTAAGGTTGTGAAACCGTCATACTCGCAACCCATTCCCTAATTAACTCCACCCCTTCGGTATGTACAATGGTGCGGCCCAGTTCGGGCATCATCACCTCGGGGTTGGTCGATTCTAACCTATAGTTTAATATTGAATTCTCAGGATGACCGGGGGCAATGTCAATCATATTATCGCCCGAACCGGCGCCTGCAGCAATAGGTGCTTTGCCAATACCATATGAGAGTGCATCGCGGTTGGTAAAAGACAAATCTAACCCTGAATTTTTTGCCGGGCCTTTGGGGTTGTGGCAGTGGGCACAGTTTATATCAAGGTAAGCACGGGCGCGCTCATCAAGGCTACCCGTTGCGGGGTTGTTCCAAACAGGGTAGGTATGTATGGTGCCAGCCTTTTTAGGCAAGCCGGTTATATACCCTAATGATGCCCATTTTGTTAATTGGTTTTGCTTGGCTTCGGCGTAATTATAATCCCTATCCAAATTGCCAACTTTAGGGCCTATGGGGGTGAATTTACCGCCCATTTCGTGGCAGCCTAAACACTGGTTTTTGTTTGGCACACCGTAGGTAACATTTACTTTTTCGCCTTTGGCATTAATAAAGCTTACGGGCTTTTGTGCACCCGCAATTTCGCGCACAGCTTCGGTTTGCTCATCGTTCCACACGTAGGTTTCGGCTTCCCAGCCGCTTTCGCGGTGTATAAGCAAGCGTGTTTCCATTATGCGGCGGCCTTTGGCTGCATCCCTAAAATCAACAGGATAGTAAAAATTTTTAACCAGTACTGCACCTACCGGTAAGTTAACCAAGCCGCGCTCGTCGTAGTTAGTAGCGCCATCAGCGGTTAGGGCTTCTTTAGGCACCCATACAAATCGGGCCTTCTCGGCATAATCGCTAAACAAAGTGCTATTCAAATCATAAGGTAACAGCCCGTCGTTAGGCACCAAATCGGCCATTTTGCCTTTAAAAAAGTTATAGTCCGACAGTTTTTCAAAGGCATCTTTAGCAATGTCAACATTAATACCTCCATTAGTGTTGCAGCCGGTGCTATAAAATGCAGCCAATGCAATGCCTGCAACAGCAAATACAAAAGCAATTCTACTTACAATTCGCATGTGTACTAGTAATAAATATTCTATTATCCCGCACAATATAGCGCGGGTAGGGGTAAAGCTTTTTTATTTTTTAGCGTTCATTACCGGCGATGGTACTTTAACATCGGCCGCTTTATATTCAGGCACACCGGTTAATGAGCAATCGTGTGCAGCAATATCTGTGCTAATGTTTTTCATACCACCGGCAATGTCAAGATTGGCAAATGTTGCGTTGCCATTGTTGCGAATGCAAATGCGTTTGTCCTCGGGCAATTTACCATCAACCAACAATGCAGGGTTTACAAAGCCATCGTAAGCAATATCGGGGCTATTGCCCTGAAAAGCCGCCGCTAATGCTTTGCCCATACTGCGCGAAGTGTCGGGTAAGGCAGGTTGTTTGCTAAATTTATTATCGTGTATTGAAACGGCTGATATAAAAGGGTTGTAAGCAGGGTCTTTTATTTCTTTACCGCTGGTCATATATGATATAATGCCGCAGTTTACTGTTTTGTTGTTGCTAAATTCATTATCAAACACTTCTACATTAGGTGTAGCCATTACAAAAAAGCCGGTACCGGCAGGTACAATAGCTACGGTGTTGCCAATAGGGGCAAAGTTGGCCAGGTTATTATCATGCAGCTTGTTTTTAAATATGCGCACGCTGTGGCCATTTTTTTCGGGAATATCAGGCAGGTTAAACGCTAATAAACCACCTGTGTTGTTGTAACACTCATTTTCATATACATCAACATTTTGGCAGTTTTCAATTTCAATACCGGCCACGTTATCGTGGGCTTTGTTGCGGCGCACAATGCAGTGGTATGATTGGCCTACATATATACCGGCATCTGATGCGTTAGATACCTCACAGTCTTCAACAATAACGTTGGTAGATGTAACAGGGTATAAGCCATAAGCCCCGTTGGTAGAGTCGTTAGGGTTGCTCCACAACACCTGTAGGCGGCGCATGGTAATGTTAAAACATTCGGCAGCTTTAAAGCCGTCGCCTTTCATATCGCGCAGTGTTAAATCGCACACCAACACATCTTCGCAGTTGCTTACTTTTAAACCTTCGCCACCGGTGCCTTTAGCCATGCCTTTAAACGATAGGATGGTTTTGCCCATGCCTTTGCCTTTTATGGTTATATGCTTTTTATCAACCATAGAGAGTGATGAAGTAAACTCAATAGTGCCTTCGTCAACATACACCGTATCGCCCAATTTGGCATTAATCAGTGCCTCTTGCAAAGCTTTGGCATCTTTAATGTATACAGGGGTTGGCCTGCCACATGAGGCAATTACCAAAATAATGAAGAGAGAGGCAGCGGATAAAAATTTCATAGATGACGTTTTTTTGTTGGTGTAAAGGTTGCAAATGTTTGTTTTCAAATATAATGCGTTCAGGTTTTATTTTCAACAGAAAGTGAAATTAAATTTAAGTTAAACCCATGTGCCCAATTGCATAATGGCAATTTAATGGTACACGCAACAAGTTTGTATTTTTTTTTGGCTTATATGCCACCTTGCATTAAACCTTAAAAACCTTTTTTATTATTAATTTTTAAAGGGTATACCCTTTTCTTTATCTTTATCTTTATCTTTCTCTTTATCTCTATCTGTAACGTGGTACGTGTCATACCATGTTACATGCGATGTAGTGTTAAATTCACATAATTGATTTATTATGAACTGCTTGAGGTTTTAATTTTTTTCAAAAACCAAAACGGTTTTGTTTAACAAAACACTAATTAACTTACTATTACTTCCATCAATTAATCTTACATATCTTTACCCCCTTATATGCCCACCGAAAAAAAGAAAGCCCCTAAAAGCGGTAAGCGCCGCATACTAAGTTTAGCACTATTGCTACTTATTGCCATTGGCGGCTATGTTGGTTTTAAATATTACCGAAACTATTTTGGTGGCAATACTACCCAAACGGTTACTGATAAAACCTACCTGTATGTGCGTACCGGTTATACCTATGCCGATGTGTTGGTTGAACTGCGAGAGAAAGATTTTTTAAAGAGTGTTGATGCCTTTGATAAAGTTGCCAAAGAACGCGGCTATGATGAAAAAATACACCCCGGCCGCTACCGCATAAAACCCGGCATGAGCAACCTTGATATTGTGCGTATGCTTATGGGCGGCAAGCAAGAACCTGTTAACGTTACCTTTAAAAGCATACGCCTAAAGCACGATTTGGCAGGCCGGATTGGCAAGGTACTGGAAGCCGATTCGCTTAGGTTGGAAACACTTTTGGGCGATGATGATTTTTGGAAAACCAACTACGGGTTAACATCAGAAAACTGCCTGGTGCTGTTTTTGCCCGATACCTACGAAATGTGGTGGAACACCGATGCCGAAGAATTTATTGCCAAAATGGCCAAGGAATATAAAAAGTTTTGGACTGATGAGCGTAAAGCATTGGCTAAAGCTGCCGGGTTATCGCAGTCAGAGGTTTCTATCTTAGCATCTATTGTAGAGAAGGAAAGCAACATGAGCGATGAGCGCCCAACCATTGCCGGCGTATATATAAACCGCCTAAACAAAGGCATAAAGCTTCAGGCCGACCCCACCGTTGTTTACGCCCTTGGCGATTTTACTATTAAGCGGGTATTATCGGCCGATTTGCAGGTAAACTCGCCATACAACACCTATAAATATGCGGGTTTGCCTCCGGGCCCTATTTGTCTGCCATCAAAAAATGCCATTGATGCCGTTTTAAACTACAAAAAGCACAACTATATTTACTTTTGTGCAAAAGAAGATTTTTCGGGCTACCACAATTTTGCCGCTACCTATACCGAACACCTTAAAAACGCTGCAAAGTTTCAAAAAGCGTTGACAGCTAGGGGCATAAACCGTTAACGTAAATTTATCACCACTTAAATACCATGTAACCTAAATTGTTTATACTTGCAAACGCCAAAAAAACGCTTATGAATAAGTTTATACTATTTATCGCTATTGTTTTATTCGGGTTACAGGGTTATGCCCAACAGAACGTGGGTATTGGAACTACCACGCCCGAACAAAGCGCCATACTTGACCTTGTAGCCAACAACAGGGGCTTTTTAGTGCCCCGCGTTACGCAAGCCGAACGTTTGCTTATTGTAAACCCCGCCCGTGGCCTTATGGTTTATGATATTACCGCCGATTGTTTTTACTTTTTTAGCAATATTTGGGTGCCACTTTGCCAAAGCAATGGCCCACTGTCTGGCACTATAGTTGCCCCGTCTATGACGTGTATACAAACCCCGCCAACCAACGCCAGCAACATAGGCTTTACCTTTGATAACGATAAAGATTCAGGCTTGTTTGGCATTCGCCAGGATGGTACAACCCCTACCAATACTATGACAGAGCTGCGCATGTACCTAAACGGTGCGGAAAAAATGCGCATAGCTTCGGGCCGTACTACTTTTGGTGGCGATGTATATGCTACCGGTGTATTTATTACCGGTACCGGTTTTCAAAACTGTTCAGACGTGCGCTTTAAAAAAGGCTTTACCCCCATTACTTCGGCCTTGGCTAATATTGGCCAAATACAAGCCTATACTTACTATTGGAAGCAAGATGAATTTCCGCAATACGGCTTTAACAACCAACAGCAAATTGGTTTTATTGCCCAAGAGGTTGAAAAGGTTTACCCACAAGTGGTAAGCACTGATGCTAACGGCTACAAGTCTATCGATTATGGTAAACTAACACCTATTTTACTGGTTGCCATTCAAGAACTGAGCGAAAAAGTAAACTCGCTGCAAGGCGATAATGCAGTGTTAAAAGCACAGTTGGAAATCATCATCAACGGCCTAAAAGCAAACGGTATTGATGTTGATGCCAAGGCAGAAAATTAGTAGCGTAAGCTTACAATATAAAATATTAACATAACCAAATCCCTATCCCTCTTCCCATAAAGAAGAGGGATTTTTTTGGGGATAATAACAAGTATAAAAATGAGTAAAATTAAATTCGGTACCGACGGTTGGAGGGCCATAATAGCCAAAGACTTTACAGTTGAAAACGTAGCCCGCGTATCGTTTGCGGTAGCTGAGTGGTTAAAGAAAAATTTTGAAAATCCCTCAATAGTAGTGGGCCACGATTGCCGCTTTGCCGGCGAGCTGTTTGCCGAAACTGTAAGCAAAGTAATGGTTAGCCAAGGCATAAAAGTACACCTTGCTAAAGACTTTGTTTCAACGCCCATGATATCGTTAGGCGCTATAAACCATAAAGCATCGTTAGGTATTATTATTACGGCCAGCCACAACCCGCCTGCTTACAATGGTTATAAGTTGAAAGGCTACTATGGCGGCCCGCTTAGTCCCGAAAAAACACAGGAGATTGAAGACATTATTCCCGAAGCAGTTAATTTTAATGGTGAAAGTGTTTCGCTTGAAGAGGCTGAAACCAAAGGTTTGCTGCAATACGTAAACCTAGAGGATGAATACATTGCCCATGTAGAAAAGAATTTTGATTTGGATGCCATACGCAACTCGGGCTTAAACTTTGCTTACGATGCTATGTACGGCGCGGGGCAAAACGTTATTCGCCGCTTGTTTGATGATGTTACCCTTTTACATTGCGAGTATAACCCCAGCTTTCATGGCCAGGCACCTGAGCCTATCCACAAAAATTTAACCGAATTTTCGGATATGATAAAACTGGCCGGCGATATTGATTGCGGCCTTGCTACCGACGGCGATGCCGACCGTATTGGCCTGTATGACAGCAATGGCGAGTTTGTAGATTCGCACCATATATTGCTGCTTTTGGTGCATTACTTGGCTAAGTACAAAAACCTAAGCGGCAAAATTATTACAGCATTTTCTACTACAGCAAAAATGCCTAAAATGGCCCAGCATTATAAGCTAGAGCACGACACCGTTAAAATTGGTTTTAAATACATTGCCAGCCGTATGTTGGTTGAGGATGTATTGGTTGGTGGCGAAGAAAGCGGCGGTATAGCCATTAAAGGCCATATACCTGAGCGCGACGGTATTTGGATGGGCCTTGTTATTTGGGAGTTTATGGCCAAAAGCGGC
>JANOCJ010000151.1:0-2618 GCA_031412115.1 Flavobacteriales bacterium | reverse complement strand
TTTACCCTTTGCTTTGCAAAGGGCAAACGCCCAAATATTTAGCAACAAAAAAGCCCGCAAGCTAGTGCTTACGGGCTTTTTTAGGCGTTAGCCCAAGTATTATGAATGTTTGAAACCAGCCGGTTTTTTAACCACTAGTGTATGGGCTAAAATATCGTGTAGGGCTTGTTTTTTCTCAGTAAATGCAGCCATAATGTAGCCAATACCTATTATTAATGCTGATAGGATTTTAGCAAAATAGCGGCCGGTAGCGTTGGCAAAGCTAATGCGTAGGCCGTCTTCATCAGTTACAATAATACCTAAAGCGCGTTTGCCAAGGGTTGCCTGCATTGATGAGCTTTCCATACCGGCGTAGTATAGCCATTGAATAACAAGAATAACAGCGTTAGCACCCAAATAAGCGCCGGTTATTTCAACATCACTATTCATTGAAAATGGGCTTGCAACACCAAATAGTAATGATACCGGTGCTGTAACAATGTTTAGTATAATGCCATCTAGCAAAGCGGCAACAAGGCGAAGCCAAAAGCCTGCATATTGCTTGGGCGCAGCGCCAAAAAATTCAGCATCTGTAAGGTTTTGCCCTGCATTAGGGGTAGTAATTTCTTCCATAGTGTTTTAGTTTTGTTTGTTTTATGCAACGATAGAAATTTAGTTTTGAATATACAAATGCCTCACAACTGCATATTTAACAATACGCCTAAATTAATTAACTTTGCGGCTGATTTAATTGAATACTATGGCAAAAGATTTGTTTGAGAAAGTGAAGGCCAACATGGGCCCGCTGGGTATGCACGCTAAAGAGGCACACCACTATTACACATTCCCTAAATTATCGGGCGAGTTAGGCCCACGCATGGTTTTTCGCGGTAAAGAGCGCTTAAACTGGAGCTTGAATAACTACCTTGGGTTGGCTAATCACCCCGAAATACGTAAGGCTGACGCCGATGCGGCTGCCGATTACGGCATGGGTTACCCTATGGGGGCCCGTATGATGAGTGGTAACACCGACTTTCATGAACAGTTTGAGCGCGAAGTAGCTGAATTTGTTGGTAAAGAAGATGCCATACTGGTTAACTTTGGTTACCAGGCAATGGTTTCGGCTATTGATGCCCTTGTAGACCGCCACGATGTTATTGTATACGATTCGGAAAGCCACGCCTGCATTATTGACGGCGTACGCCTACACATGGGCAAGCGCTTTGTCTTTCCCCACAACGATATTGCAAGCTGCGAGAAGCAGTTGGAGCGCGCCACTAAGCTTGTAGAAGAAACTGGCGGCGCAATACTTGTTATTACTGAGGGTGTGTTTGGTATGCGCGGCGACCAAGGCAAGCTGAAAGAGATTGTGGAGTTGAAGAAAAAATTCAATTTCCGCCTGTTGGTAGATGATGCCCACGGCATTGGTACCATGGGTGCCAACGGTGCCGGAACCGGTGTAGAACAAGGTGTTCAGGATGACATTGATGTGTACTTTGGTACCTTTGCAAAATCGTTTGCGGGTGTGGGTGGCTTTTTAGCTTCAGACAAAGGCATTATCGATTATTTCCGCTACAATATGCGCAGCCAAATTTATGCTAAAGCATTGCCAATGCCTATGGTAATAGGGGCTTTGAAGCGTTTGGATATGATGCGTAAGCACCCCGAATTTAAAGAGCAACTGTGGACCATAGTACACGCTTTGCAAAGCAGTTTGACGGAAGCCGGCTTTAACATTGGCGACACATCATCGCCTGTAACGCCCGTGTACCTAAACGGAACGATACCCGAGGCTACCAACCTTATATATGATTTGCGCGAAAACCACGGCGTTTTCTGCTCTATGGTTGTTTATCCTGTAATACCTAAAGGTATGATTATCTTACGATTAATACCAACTGCGGTACATACTTTAGAGGATGTGAAATATACTATTGAGGCTTTTAAAGCCATCCGTACCAAACTTACCAGCGGCCAATACCAAACCGAAAGTATTTTGGCGGTATAAACGTCATTGCGAGGAGCGAAAGCGACGAAGCAATCTCTTTGATTTATTTCGTCATTGCGAGGAATGAAATGACGAAGCAATCTAAAAATCCTTTTGCTTTTTGCGAAAGGATTTTTTTTGCCTAAATGTTATCCAATAGCTGCATAAATACCACACTATTATAGCCACAAAGCGGGACAAACTTTACTCCTCAAATGGAGTTTTTGATGATTTTTTGTGTTAAAAACCGCGCTTTTTCGCTTAAAAATGCTTAAAAACCGTCAAAAAATGATTTTTTTCGATATAAAACAGCCCTTTTTAGTAGAATAGATATGAACTGTGAAAATATCTGCGGTGTTGTTAATTGAAAAACCTGAAATGCGTTTTACTTTTTAATTAATTCAATAAACCATTCTTGTCCGCTACGGGGTTTTATGCTATTGCGGCAAGCCTCGTAAATGCTATAATTAAAATACGGGTCAAAATAGGTTTTGTATTCCGCAGCGGTGCCGCCAAAGGGTGGCCTGTCGGCATTTTTAGGGGCATTGAATAATACCCCCGCTAAAATACCCATAGGAGCCAACAGCTTGTGCATGTGTGCAGCGTAGGCAGGGCGCAGTGTTGGAGATATTGCGCAGAAAAATGTTTGTTC
>JANOCJ010000150.1:0-9858 GCA_031412115.1 Flavobacteriales bacterium | reverse complement strand
CAAAGTAGTTTTAGAGAAAAATGTTGCTGCGTAAGCAGTACAGTTTATCAGGCGTATAGCCTTATATGCAAAAAGTTAGAGCAGCTATTACAGCCGTTAACGGCTACGTACCCGACTATGTGCTATCAAACGCCGAGTTGGAGAAGATGGTTGATACCAATAGCGAGTGGATTGTAAGCCGCACCGGCATACATGAACGCCGCATACTTAAGGGCGAAAACCAAGGTACATCAGTAATGGCGGTAGAGGCGGCCAAAGGCCTGCTGCAAAAAAGAGGGATAGACGCAATGGAGCTAGACCTTATTATTTGCGCTACCACCACGCCCGACATGCAATTTCCGGCTACGGCCAACATTATATCTGACCTTATTGGCGCCAAAAAAGCCTTTGGCTACGATATTTCTGCAGCCTGTTCAGGCTTTATTTACGCATTAGTTACCGCATCAAAGTTTATCGAAACGGGGGTTTACAAAAAGGTAATGGTTATTGGTGCCGACAAAATGTCGTCTATCATTGACTATACCGACCGTAAAACCTGTGTTATTTTTGGCGATGGCGCAGGCGCTGTTTTGCTTGAGCCTAACGAAGAGGGCAACGGCATTATGGATTCTATTCTGCATGCCGACGGCGCAGGCCGTGCCTATTTGCACCAAAAAGCCGGTGGCAGCGCAATGCCTGCTACTATAGAAACTGTTAGCGCCCGCCAGCACTATGTGCACCAAGAGGGGCAAGCCGTTTTTAAATTTGCCGTTACCAATATGGCCGAAGTATCGGCACAAATAATGGAGCGTAACAACCTTACCGCGGCCGACGTGTCGTGGTTAGTACCCCACCAAGCCAACCTGCGTATTATAGAGGCTACTGCCAACCGAATGGGTGTAGGGCTAGATAAGGTTACCATCAACATTCAAAAATACGGCAACACCACCAATGGCACTATTCCGCTGTGTCTGTGGGAGTGGGAAAACCAGTTTAACAAAGGCGATAACATCGTGCTTGCTGCCTTTGGCGGCGGTTTTACCTGGGGCTCGGTACTTATTAAGTGGGCTTACTAGTCCTGCTGGACCAGCGTTATTTCTGTCGTTTCTATAGTATATCGCCTTGCCGGGCCTATCATCGCCACGCGCAGATAAACGCTTTAGCGTAATTCTCAAGCACCACGCTTTAGCGTGGTGAAAAATAAATAGCCCCACTTCAGGCTTTAGCCTGTAATCTATATCTTTACAAAAACAAGAAACACGGGCTAAAGCCCTTAAACTGCTTAAAATTAATACCCTGCGCTAAAGCACGGGGCTTGAGAAATGCCCTAAAGGGCCTAAAAACACCACTATGAAACGCTTTCTTAATTCGGGCATGTTTGGCGTAGCCGTATTGTGCTTCTTCCTTCCGTTTATGAATATTAAATGCAACGGCGCTAAAATTATGACCCTTTCGGGTGTGCAAATGGCTACCGGCGCCAACGTAAACCCCGGTGGTGGCGGTATGTTTGATAGTGCTATGCGCAATTCAGACAGCAGCAAGTCTCACGATTCTTTTCAGGTGCTATTACTTATTGCGCTGGTTACATTTTTTGCCGGTTGTATTACCACCTTGGCGTTAACATTAAAAAATAAATCAAAGTCGTTGGAATCTAAGTGGTCCATCGGCTTTTCCACCGCAGCACTGCTCTGCCTGTTGCTCGAGGTTATTGCTATGACATCAAAACTAAGCGATGTAAAAGGCGGCAGCGATATGATGAACATAAGCTGGCATTTTGATATTGGCTATTGGCTTGTTACCCTTATTGCCATTGGGCTAATAGTGTATAATGTAATGGAACTGCGGAAAACCGTAACCCCGCCACAGGCTATGTTCGACGGTTATAACCCCGCACCACCACCTCCGGGTATGGATGTTTAAGGAAGGCGCTAAATAGTTTGATGTTGGTTTAAATTGTCAAGCTTTCGGTATTATACTTTTTTGGCAAACTAAATGTTGCCTGCGGCGCTCCCTGCCGGGGGCGTTCATTTCTTTTATCCATTGTTTGATTATTTTTCAATGGTATGGATGAACTTCGTTTGTCTTGCACAAAAGAAACGAACCAAAGAAAATGCACCACGAAACCCAACCCTCATTCCGTTTCGCCGCGCAACCTAGCGCACAAAACCACCTGCTCAACTCCATTCTGGTTCGCACGTTTCGTGGACATCCCTCGCACAGATTAAATGCGAGTATGTTCGCGTAAGCAATAAACCGGCCTAGCGTTTTGAAGCGGGGCACCCGCAGAGAAGTGGAACGTAAAAATCTGCGCTGTTTGAAGGTTCTGGCGCAAAGCGACAGAAACAAGTTTGCAGATTTTAGTGGAACGCCCTCTTAGCGGGTCGCTGAAAAATGCAGCCGGGAGTTTTCTTTGCTTACTTTCTTTTGCGGAAAAAGAAAGTAAGGCCGTCGGCAGACAATTAAACCCAACATTTTCTATAATAACACCTAGCATCAGACACTCAAACTACCCCAAGTTTTTCTTTCAACGTTAATAAGAATCTACGCTTATTGTCACATTGAGCTAGTCGAAATGTGTAATTTTAAAACAGCACCACTTTTCAATCAAAAAAAATCGTTTTTATTCAGTTTTTGCATGATTTTAATCGGTTTTTACACATAAAATTGCGTTTGGCGCTATAACATAGCGCGGTTTTATAGCAGTATTTACTTGGCATTCGCACACTGTTTGCCCAACACTAACCCAAAACTGCACCATACCTGTACCACTTGCCTACTTGACGTGTATACAACTTTCAGCTAATACTTGGGGTAAAGTTTAGGTAGCCTCGCGCTGCAAGGCTTGGTACTATTGGGTTTTTTAAAAACGACTTTAGGTTGCCCATTTTTTGGCAAAGCGCAAACTATACTAAAATGGGTATACTTTTGGGTAGAAAAATCAATAATTAGGTATAACAGGTATTACATATTTTTGTGCCGCCCAATTTAATTACTGATTAACTTTACGCTTGCACATTTTTACACGATATGAAAAAGATAGGTATACTGCTTGCCATTGTATTTGCTACAACCTCTGCCTTTGCCCAGCGCGGAAAAGACGGTAACAAAACCGTTACAGCCGCGGCTACGCAGGTTAATGAATATACTACCCTTGCGGCAGACGCTACAGCAGGGCAAAGCAGCATTACCGTTGCTTCAAACACCTTTACCGGCGTGGGCACTTTTACCACCCCACTCGCCAAAGGCGATTTGGTGATGATTATACAAATGCAGGGCGCTACTATTGATTATGCCCCCGATGACAATACCTACGGCGCGATAACTAACTATAACAACTGCGGTAACAATGAGTTAGCCGAAGTTTTATCGGTAACCGGCAGCCAGCAAATTACCTTTATATGCCCGCTAAAAAACAGCTATACCGCGTCAGGGCGCACGCAGGTTATACGCGTGCCGCGCTACAACAGCCTTACCATTAATGCTAATGGCGGTATTGCCTGCCCCGCGTGGGATGGCACTAAGGGCGGTGTTTTAGCGGTAGAGGTATTAGGTAGCACCGTTGTTGACGGTAAAATATCAGCCTCATCTACCGGCTTTCGCGGGGGCTTAGCCAATGAAAATCAGTCTACTAACGGGGTTACAGGCTCACGCTCAACCTTGGCTACCTATGGTGGCGAAAAGGGCGAAGGCATAGCCGGTTACGTAACCGACTACGACAACATGAACGGCCGTTACAGCTTTGGAGCGCCCGCCAATGGCGGCGGCGGTGGCAATGGCCACAACTCAGGCGGCGGTGGTGGCGGCAATGCCGGGCCTATTGCTTGGACAGGCTTTGGTAACCCCGACTTATCTACCCCCAACTGGGCGCAAGCTTGGGATTTGGAGGGAAATAGCTTTTCAACCTCTACCTCAAGTGGAGGTGGTAAAGGCGGCTACACGTTTTCTGCCAACAATAAAGATGCATTAACAGAGCCATTGTACACCTCGGCTTGGGGCGGCGACTGGCGCAACAACGTGGGAGGCCGCGGTGGCCGCCCGCTAGACTACAGCACAGGCCGCTTGTTTATGGGCGGCGGCGGCGGTGCTGCCGACCAAAATGACAATACCGGCGGCGATGGTGGCGTAGGCGGCGGCATTATTTACTTAGTAACCTTTGGTCCTATTTCAGGCACGGGCACTGTTGATGCGAATGGTAATGAGGGGGAAACATCGGGTGGTGGCTTTACGCAAGGCCAAGATGGCGGCGGTGGCGGCGGTGCCGGTGGCACAGTAATTATTAATACTACATCAACCCTAACAGGTATTGTTACAATAGCTGCAAAAGGCGGCAAAGGCGGCGACCAAAACAAACTTTTTGGTAACGATGCCTATGGGCCGGGCGGCGGCGGCGGCGGCGGTTATATTGCCACATCGGCCTGCGCTATTCCTAAAGAAGTTGACGGGGGCATTAATGGCACCACAAGTGTTGTTACTATGTCTGAATTTCCGCCCAATGGCGCTACCAAAGGCGGCTCGGGCCTTGCCTCAACAGTGCTTACCAATTACGACCTTACCGCTACCGGCGGAACAGCCTGCACAGGGCAGCAATTAACACTTGATGCAACTGTTACCGGCACAGGGCCGCAAGGCTATAGTATAGAGTGGATAGACGAAACAGGCGCATCGGTAGGTACAGGCGCTTCTATACAATATACCTTTACGCAGCCCCAAACGCTGTATGCACATACCTGCCCGGGCTGGTTTACAGTAGCCGTGCAGCTTACAGCAGGGGTTAACCCAACGGCCTTATTTACTTATACCGACCAAGGTGGCTTTAATGCCCAGTTTCAAAATACATCTACAAACGGTACTAGCTATAGCTGGAATTTTGGCGATAATGCCACATCAACCGACCCAAACCCGCTACACCATTACAATAGCGAAGGTACTTATACCGTTACCCTTATCACCATTAACGATTGCGGTAGCGATACCGTTACCCAAAGCGTAACAGTAATAAAAGTGGGCTTAAACAGTGCCTCAGCTGAGGCTGTAACCCTTATTGGCAGTGGCGAAACAGGTGTTTACTACATAGAGCCCGGCACTGCCAACTGCAAGCAATTAGACGTTTTAATTACCGATATGGCAGGCCGCACGTTGCAACAAAACCGCCTGTTTAATGCCGGTAACAACCGTGTAGGCCCAATAAATTTAGGTAACTACACTCAAGGTATGTACATCCTTTCATTTACCTGCGAGGGTAAAATGTACTATGCTAAAATGGTGGTGAGATAGGTAGTGTTTTTATGAAAACATTACTCATACTTTGCGCTTCGGGCCTTCTCGTTTCTTTCGCATCACCTATGGATAAAGCCGCATGGCTATTGGGCACATGGGAAGATAGGTCAACCAATGGGTTTTTTACTGAGTCGTGGGTTAAGCAAAACGATTCGCTATTTGTAGGAAAGGGCAGTATGGTGATGGGTAAAGACACTGTGTTTAAGGAGTTGTTAGCTATAAAACAACGCGGCGCCGACTTATTCTACATTCCTACAGTAGCCGACCAAAACGGTGGCAAACCGATAGAATTTAAGCTAACATCATCTACCAAAGAACAACTGGTTTTTGAAAATCCCGCGCACGATTTTCCACAGAAAATAAGCTATACCCAAAGGGGTAAAAATGCTTTAGTAGCAGAGGTTTCAGGTGTAGAAAAAGGTGTTGCCCGCTCAGAGAAATTTGAGATGAAGAGGGTAAAATAAAACCCTCGCCACCTTCGGTGCTACTCTCTTTTTTTAAGGCCTTGCAGCAGCTAAATGTTGGTTTTTTGTCACTTTTTGCTTGATAAAATCTATCGCTGCCTGCGGCGCTTGTCTGCCGACGGCTTGTTCTTTTTGCTAGATCAAAAATCACCAAAAAATCACCGCAAAATTAATGACCTTCGTTTTGCTTGGTACACTTCGTGCGCCATCCGCACTTGCCACGTAAAACTTCAGGTCCACACGGAATTTTGCGGAACAGAACCCACCGCACAGATAAAATGCAAGTAATTTTTGTGCGTAAGCAAAAAGGGGCCTTCATTTCGAATCGGGCATCTGCAAGGAAAGTGAACGTCCCGCCAAAGGCGGGAAAGCGCGTGCTGTTTGAAGTCCCGACACCGCATGCGGTCGTCGGGGCAAGTTTGCGGGGTTTAGTGAACGCCCCGTAGCAGGTCGGCGAGAAATGACAGCCCTTGATTTTTTTGATTACTTTTTTGATCAAGCAAAAAAGTAATGCTGTCGGCAGACAAGCGCCGCAGGTAATGAAATTTAAGCGAAATACCCAATCACCTCATCCACCTTCGTTTCCCTTATAAACGCTACCGATTCAATCATATCGGGTTGCATTACGCGGTCTTCGCTAACAAAAGGCACGCGTTTGCGGTATTCTGTTAGCATGTTTTCTATTGTTGGCGATGATTTTGCTGGGCGGCGGAAGTCCAGTGCCTGTGCGGCGTTGTAGAGTTCTATCGCCAGTATTTTCTCTAAATTATTAGTTACTTTAAGTGCTTTGGTAGCAGCGTTGGCACCCATACTCACGTGGTCTTCCTGGCCATTAGATGATTCAATGCTATCAACCGATGCAGGGGTTGCATACTGCTTATTTTGGCTAACAATAGAGGCCGCAGTGTATTGCGGAATCATAAAGCCTGAGTTTAAACCGGGGTTTGAAACCAAAAACACCGGCAAGCCGCGTTGGCCCGATACCAGTTGGTAGGTGCGTCGTTCAGCAATATTGCCTAGTTCAGCCAAGGCAATCGCAAGGTTATCTAGCGCAAGCGCCAAGGGCTGCCCGTGGAAGTTACCGGCTGAGATAATCAAATCCTCATCGGGGAAAATAGTGGGGTTATCGGTTACCGAGTTTACCTCGTTGGTAAACACATAATTTACATAATCAATACTGTCTTTAGATGCCCCATGTACCTGCGGTATGCAGCGGAAAGAGTAGGGGTCTTGCACATGTTTTTTAGGGGCGGTAATTAACTCACTGCCTTCTAACACTTTACGAATGTTGCGCGCCGTTTGCAACTGCCCACGGTGGTGGCGTATAAGATGTACACGGTCAGAGAATGGCTCTAAACGCCCGTCAAAAGCATCTAACGATATAGCCGCAATAATATCGGCCCAAGCCGACAAACGCGCGGTTTTTAGCAGACAATACACACCGTATGCACTCATAAACTGGGTGCCATTAAGTAGGGCCAAACCCTCTTTGCTTTGCAGTTCAATAGGTTCCCAACCAAACTCGCGTAGCACATCGGCACTGTTGCGGCGTTCGCCTTTAAAATACACTTCGCCCATGCCAATAAGCGGTAAAGACAAATGCGCCAACGGGGCCAAATCGCCCGAAGCGCCCAGCGAGCCTTGCTCATACACTACGGGCAAAATATCGTGGTTGTAAAAATCTATTAAACGTTGTACGGTGCTTAACTGCACACCCGAGTTGCCATACGACAGCGACTGCGCCTTGAAAAACAGCATCAGTTTTACAATCTCTTTGGGTGCTTCATCGCCCATACCGCAAGCGTGAGACATAACAAGGTTTTTTTGCAACAAGCCCATCTCATCTTCCTTCACCTTAATGTTGTGCAACGACCCAAAGCCGGTATTAATGCCATAAATCGGCGCGTCCGACGATGCCATTTTATTATCAAGATACGTGCGGCATTTGGTAATGAGTTGCTTGGCTTCGTCAGACAGTTGAATAATAGCGCAGCTATTTACAATCTTGTCAATATCGGCCAGTGTAAGCCTTGCGGTAGAAATATGGTGGACTTGCATAGCGGCAAAGGTAATTATTAGGGAACAGGGGTCAGGGGTCAGGGATCAGTTTTTTGGGTGAGGTGAAAATGCCCGCATATAAAGCCCTTCGGCAGACATCTTTTTTTGACCGTTTGTACGGTCAAAAAATGTGTTATCTTCGCATCCCTTTTTAACTGAAATATGACAATTAACGAAATTGAAAAATTATTAGGAGAGCAAGCTAATTCGCTGCTTTCGCATACTTGCAACACCATTAAAAAAGAAACCCTGCATGCTGCCGGCCCCGATTTTATCGACCGTATTTTTATGCAGAGCGACCGTAGCCCGCAAACCCTGCGCAACCTGCAAGCCATTTACGGCACAGGCCGCCTGGCAAATACCGGCTATGTGTCTATTTTACCGGTAGACCAAGGCATTGAGCATTCAGCCGGAGCATCATTTGCCCCAAACCCTATTTATTTCGACCCTGAAAATATTGTAAAATTAGCCATTGAGGGCGGTTGTAATGCCGTAGCCACTACTTATGGTGGCTTGGCCCTTTTATCGCGCAAATACGCGCATAAAATACCCTTTATTGTTAAAATTAACCATAACGAGTTCCTTACCTATCCTAATAAATTCGACCAAATTATGTTTGGCTCGGTTGAGGAGGCTTGGAATTTAGGTGCTGCTGCGGTAGGTGCTACCATCTACTTCGGTTCAGAAGAAAGTGGCCGCCAGATACAAGAAGTATCGGCTGCTTTTGAACGTGCACATGAGCTGGGCATGGCTACCATTTTATGGTGCTACATGCGCAACAATGGCTTTAAGAAAGATGGCGTAGATTACCACACCGCTGCCGACTTAACATCGCAAGCCAACCACTTGGGCGTTACCATTAAGGCTGATATTATCAAACAAAAATTGCCTACCAACAACGGTGGCTATACTGCCGTTAACTACGGCAAAACACACCCTAAAGTTTACAGCGAACTAACTACTGATCATCCTATTGATTTGGCCCGCTACCAAGTACTTAACTGCTACAATGGCCGCATTGGTTTAATTAACTCGGGTGGCGAGAGCAAAGGCGCAACCGATATGGCCGAGGCAGTAGCTACAGCTGTTATAAACAAACGCGCCGGTGGCCACGGTTTAATATCAGGCCGCAAGGCATTCCAAAAACCGGTAGGCGAGGGCGTAGCGCTTTTAAATGCCATTCAGGATGTTTACCTTTCATCGGAGGTAACTATTGCGTAACTAAATTTTTAGTAAATGAGTAACTGGTTTAGCCGTAAAAGAAGGGGTGTAACAACTTCTACACAAGAGAAGAAGGAAACACCTGAGGGGTTGTGGTACAAATGCCCATCGTGCAAAACCATTATGCCCGTTACCGACCATGCCGCTAATCAATATGTATGCACCAACTGCGGCTACCACGAGCGCATTGGCTCTAAAGAGTATTTCAAGGTAATTTTTGACGACAACAATTACACCGAATTGAACGAAGGGCTGCATGCTGCCGACCCGTTAAACTTTAAGGACACAAAAAACTATACTGACCGCTTAAAAGACTCGATAGAAAAAACCAACCTGAGCGATGCTATTGCTACGGCCTATGGCCGTGTAGATGGCGAACCGATTATGGTGGCCTGTATGGATTTCTCCTTTATCGGCGGCTCTATGGGTTCGGTTGTGGGCGAGAAAATTGCCCGCGCTATCGACTTCTGCATAGAAGAGAAAATCCCCTTACTCATTATCTCAAAATCGGGCGGGGCCAGGATGATGGAAGCAGCTTTTTCGCTTATGCAAATGGCAAAAACATCGGCTAAGCTAACGCTGTTGGCTAAAGCTAAAATCCCTTATATATCATTACTTACCGACCCTACCACAGGTGGTGTTACGGCATCGTACGCCATGCTTGGCGATTTAAACATATCTGAACCGGGCTCCTTAATTGGCTTTGCCGGTCCGCGTGTAGTAAAGGAGACTATTGGTAAAGACCTTCCCAAAGGCTTTCAAACAGCCGAATTTGTGCTGGAACATGGCTTTTTAGATGCTATTGTAAAGCGTACTGAATTAAAGGCCAAACTAGCCCAGCTAATCAGGTTTTTTAAGA
>JANOCJ010000149.1:0-11267 GCA_031412115.1 Flavobacteriales bacterium | reverse complement strand
TTGCGGTATAACAAGTGTATAAGGCGTTGGCCCTGTTGGGTTTTGGGTATCATCTTTTTTACAGCCCGGCACAAATAATACCAATACAATAACGCATTGCAAAAACCAGTATTTTCTCATAGCTAGTTAGTTAGTGTTATTTATTCAACACTTTTTAAAGAGAATGCATTGGCAAAATTGGCCTTCATTTTTGTTATCCAAGCTCCGTCAGATGGGCTTGACGATTGCTGATTATTATTAACATTAAAGTCAATAACGTTTGGGGTAGCATATAGGGCATTTAGGTTAAATGCTATATTTAGTTTTTTGCTATTGCCATTTATTTCAAACCCGCTTAGTGGTATTTCAACATTAGCAAGCGCTTTGTCAGTACCATAATGAAATAAAAGGTTTTCTTGTTGCAAATTGGTTTTGGTATACGCACCCTCGTGCTTAAAAAATATGTAGCCGGTATTCCATGTCCAAATCATACCATTTACCGGGTCAAGTCCGCCATCTTGCGCTCCTGAATGGTTGCGTGTACTATCAACGCCCAGTTTAAAGCGTATTTTGGTATAGCTACCATTGGGTATAGCATTTATTGCTATGTTAGATGTTGTTGGGTTAGCGGCATCAATAAGTGAGTAATTGTTAAGCTTAAACTCGCTATTATCGCTTTTTACCAAAACAATATTAGTAATGTAGTATTTAAGCAAATCAATAGTGTAGGGGTTGCCTGCGGCATTTTGGTAGTTGCCTGTGCCTAGTACAATAGATTGCCCGTCAACCTCGTTGGCAAAGTTAATTGTAGCACTGCCGCTAGAGGCTGTGTTTTCTTCTTCTTTTTTGCAACCCGATATTGCTATGGCTGCAATTAGCATTAGAAAAGATAAATTTTTCATCATATTTGTTTTTTGTTTATATTAATAAGTAATTGATATACCTCCGCCCCAGCCCATGTCACTGTCGTAATGGGTTGAAACAGAAAAATATTTTGTAAGTATGTAACGGGCACCTGCCATGTATTCAAAGTCGCTGTTTATCATCCATCCAAGGCGAAGCCGTTTTGTAACGGGTATATCTTCGCGCTCAAGCTGCAAGCGCAACCTGCCTGTTTGGTCAACACGAAAATCTGCTAATATAAGAAAAGGTAATACGTATTGAATACCAAAGCATACAACCTGCCTGCGGTCTTTAGTATTTGCCTGATTGAATATGTTGCGCTCAGGTTCTTGCCCTGTGCGGTAGCGAAAATCCCACCCGGTATAAACCCTAAAAAATTGCATCTTTCCAAAGTAGCGCCCAATGTGGCTCTCCGATTCAAAGCCATGATGGGTATTAACACCAATACGCCATTCCGTTTGTATAAACCAGCGGGTGTTCATCAGCATAAATTCACCATCGCTACCGTTTGATTCAAGGCTGATTTGCCCCATAGGATGGAACATCCTATCATCATGGAATAGTTTACGTAGCGACTTTTTAGGATTTGGAATTTCAGGGTTGGGTGGCGAATCAACATAACTAAAAATCCTTCCCATGCCACTCATCATGTGGTACAGAATGTGGCAATGAAAAAACCAATCGCCGCTTTCTGTGGCTGCAAACTCAATGGTATCGGTTTCCATCGGCATAATGTCGATGATATTTTTTAGTGGCGAGAACTCGCCTTGGCCGTTTAACAGCCGAAAGTAATGCCCATGCAAGTGCATAGGGTGCCGCATCATAGAATTATTGTAGATGATAATGCGAATGTTTTCGCCCTTTTTAATAAGTATTTTATCCGCTTCCGATACTGTTTTGTTGTCTATCGTCCACACGTAACGGTTCATATTGCCGGTAAGCTCAAACCGCATAGTACGTGTTGAATCGTAGGGAAGGGTGGTTTTAGTTGGCGATTTTAGCATTGTATAATTAAGGGTAACAATGCCTGTTTTATTCGCTGTATGCCCCGCATGAGACATATCCATGCTATCGGGTTTTTCTTTTTTATTCTTAGGTTCACCCGATATTTCAGGGTACATCACCGTATTCATATCCATTATTTGGTCATGCATCACCATACCCATCGGCTTCATATCGCCACCCAAGGTCATCATGCCATTCATCATTTTCATGCCTTCAAAGTATTTCAGGCGCGGCATGGGGGTCTCTAACCGCCGTATACCATTGCCAAGCCACAATGAAGCGTGCTTTGTCCTGTCTTCAGCTGTTGCGGTAAATTCGTTTGCAATGCCATCGGGAGGAATAGTAATAATCACGTCGTATGTTTCAGACACAGCTATTATCATCCTGTCTACTTCCACAGGTTCTACATCCACGCCATCGCTTGCTACTACGGTTATTTTGCCGCCGCCGTAGTTGAGCCAAAAATAAGTTGAGGAGCCGCCATTAATTATACGTAGCCGTACCTTTTGGCCCGGCTTAAATTGCGGTGCTGCTTCATCGGTTTTGCCGTTAATGAACATCCTGTCGTAATACACATCGCTTACATCCATTGCAAGCATGCGCTTCCACTCGTTTTTAAATTTTGTACCTAAATGCCCGTCTTTTACCGATTGAAAATAGTCTTGGGTGCTGTTTTTCTTTATCGCATACCAATCGGTTGCAGAGTGCAAACTCCTATCAACCTCATGCGGGCGCTCGTTCGTCCAATCGCTTAAAACCATAACGTATTCCGGCATAGGTTTTTGGTTCCTTTTATGGATGATAAACGCACCATACATGCCGCTTTGCTCTTGCAATTTTGTGTGGCTATGATACCAAAGCGTTCCGCTTTGTACTAAGGGAAATGAATACTTGTATGTTGTATGCGCTTTTATAGGTGCTGTAGTAAGGTAGGGCACACCATCTTGGCTATTAGGCAATATCAACCCATGCCAATGGATGGATGTTTCTTCGTCTAAGTTATTGTGTACATATATTTCTGCCGTATCGCCTTCGGTAAAGTACAGGGTAGGTGCCGGAATACTGCCGTTAATTGATATGGCATGCCTATCCTTACCACTGTAATTTACTATAGTATCGTTTACATATAAGTCGTAACGAACTGTATGTTGACCAAACCCGGCTAGCGTGCTTAGCAATAACAATAATAGTAACGTTGGCTTTTTCATGCTTACATGTATAGTGCTAATAACATACCGCCGCTCATGGCCATCATCAGCGCGTCTTCAACAATTGTTACCGTGCTCATAGGCAGGTTAAATACTGCGCCTAAACAGGCACATTGTATTTTCTTTTTATTAAGTACGCTTTGTAACACCCCAATAATACTAATACTCATTACTATAAACGTTACAGCGTTTGTAATTACGGGTTCAAAATGGGTAACGTAGGCTAAGCCTAAACCCAATTCAATAAAAGCATAGATATATCCCCAGGCATTAAAGCGTTTAGCAACAACATCATACATGGCGTAACTTTCTGCAAATCCTTTAAGGTTGATGAGTTTAAAATACGAGAATGAGAGGAAAAAACCTGCCATAAACACATTCATAAAATCCATAGCAAAAAAGGTGCTGTGGTGGTACGATAGCAATGCTGCAACTAAAGCAATTAGCCCAAAAAGCATTAGCAATGGCTTGTACGTTTCAAGCCAACCTTTTGCAACTTCTGCCTTTTCGCTATGGCTTGTGGCTGAAATTTGATATTTGCTGTCTTTTCCTCCTATGGCGTTTTGTAATTCTACAAGCGGTATATGCTTATCCATAGATATGGTTGCCGTATTGGTATCTTTTGATACCTCAACAGATGTTACATCCGATAAGGATAATAAGCCGCCTTTTACTTTGGCTTCGCAGCTACTGCAAGTCATTCCGGTTATTTGATAGGTATGTGTCATACGTTTATATTTTATAACACAAAGGTTGCACCACCAGCCGGGGCAGGTGTTACAATATCTTTGGAATGATTTATAATATTTACGCTTTTCGCCATACGCTATACTTCATCTAAAGTTTTCCGCTTATTCTTTAGTGTCTTAAAATAGGTAGGCGTAAATCCGGTAACCTTCTTAAACTGGTTGCTTAAGTATGCAACGCTGCTGTAATTTAGGTTATAGGCTATTTCGCTCAGGGTCATTTCATCATAAATTAGTAGTTCTTTGGCCCGTTCTATGCGCTGGGTAATATAATACTGCTCAATGGTAGTGCCTGCAACTGCAGCAAAAAGGTTGCTTATATAAGTGTAATCAAGGTGAAGTTGTTCACTCAAATAATCAGAAAGGTTAGTTTTTAACTGCGTTGGCTGATAATGCACTAAGTTTATAATCAGGCTTTTTATGCGCTCAATTATTTGGCTTTTCTTATTATCAATCAACGCAAAGCCCAAAGGCTGCATAACATTAGCCACAGCCTCTAACTGCTTAGGTGTTGGGGCTTCAGCTAAATCAACCTCACCCAATTCTACCGTCAATGGGTTAAGCCCAAGCTTTTCAAGCTCGGCCTTAACTACCATTTTGCAACGGTTGCATACCATATTTTTTATATACAGCTTCACTTAAAAACAGGATTTTTATTTAATGGTTTCTACTACCTTTCCACAGGTGGGCATTGTAGCCCCATAAAACGGGTTTTTAATAGCACTCTCCTTGCTTAGCCAGTTAGCCCCTTTGCCATCGTTATACATGGGGCAATGGTCGTAATAAACCGTATAGCCGGGCTTAGCCAGCTTTATTACCTCATACATATTGGCTGAAAGAGAAACAAAATGTTCCCTTTGATGCTCCGTATCAGTTACACCTTTAATGTGAATTGCATCGTAATCAAGCTTTTCCTCATATTTCATCCATACGGTATGAAGTGCAGGGCTTAAGGCTTTCATATCAACTGCCCCAATTGCTTTAGACAGGTCTTTGGCATATCCTGCGGCAGCTACCCCATCATCTTTAGTAAGGGCATCTTTTAATAAGAAATAAGCCGCGAAAACTTTATCCAAAGGTTCTTCGGTTTCCACAGGGGCAGATGAAGCCACATCGTGTTTCATATTCATAGCGGTATCAGCTATGGTAGCCGTAACCTTTCCTTTACGTTCGTACTGGCAGCAAGCATGAAGCTTACCATACGCCTCATCAGGTGCTGCATAGCCTTCGTTATCATAACCCGCATACGCTATTTTCTTTAGTATAGCGTCCGCATTTGTCTTTACAGAATCGTAAGTAAGGGTAGCAATTTTGGTGTTTTTATCCCATACCACCCTTGCTTCGCCACTTTTATTTGCGGCAGTTTCTATTGTCTTTTTGCACATATCGCAATTGCCGTAAACCATTTTGGTTTCAGTTTTTACATTTTTAATTTTTGCCTGGCAACTTGTAATTGAAAACACCAGCGCTATTATCGGTAATATTAATTTTATCGTTTTCATATTCTTTATTGTTTTAAAAATTTGCTCACATACAGTTTATGGTCTTGCTCAATAACCAGTTGGTAAAAACCGGCCGGTAAGCTTGCCACATCAATATATGATTGTTGCAAGGTTGCGCTTTGAACTGTTTGCCCCATAGCGTTTACTATACGGTAATTAAATGTTGCAGCAGGATTATCGCCAAAGCGTACAGTAAGGTTATTATTTGTAGGGTTTGGATAGATTTTTATTCCCGATGTAATGGGCGTAACTGTTAGTCCTGTTACTTTAGGTACTATTACAAATTGACCCATCATGCCTGCATCTTCGTGCATTAAAATATGGCAATGAAACATAAAGGGAACAATGGTATCAGCAAAATCTTCAAACTTGGTAATAAAGCGTACCGTTTGGTTTGGGGCTACCATTACCACATCTTTCAATCCGCGTTCATAAGCCGGCGGTGGGTTTCCGTCGCGGTCAAGCACATAAAACTGCACATCGTGTATATGAAAAGGGTGCGCAACCATTGTTTGGTTTGTTAATGACCATATTTCAATATTATCCTGCGGAATTTGGTAGTCAATACGCATCATATTAAAGGTGCTGTCATTAAAAAAGAACGGCCCATCCATTACCATCATATTAGCGGCGGTAAAGCGTATAGGTCGGGTAATGTTGGCTTGCTGTTCCTGCCAAGGGGTATGTGCAACCAAAGTTGTTGGTATAGTAGTAATAGCCCCAGTTGTTGCAGGTACAACGTTCAATTGCAGGATATTAAAATCAACCCCGTTTAAGGGGCTGTCCATAGGTGGATTGCCCATGCCCATTGGCATAGTTGGGCCGCCTTGTGTACCCATAGGTATTTCAGACGCATAGCTCATTAAGTATATGCTTTGCCCATTCATACCGCTTACATCAAGCAAAATTTCATAACGCTCGCCGGGGGCAACACGCACACGTGTAGTAGTAACGGGTGCGGTAAGTAAAGCTCCATCGCTACCAATTACGCTAAACTGTTTATTGCCCGTAAAACCAAAGTTAAAGCTGCGCTCACCCGATGCGTTTAACAACCGCAAACGCACCACCTGCGCCGGTATTGCCAGCATAGGGTTAATAGTTCCGTTTACCAGCAAAGTACTGTCTTGCATACCCAATGGCATAGCTTGATTCTGGGCATCAAACTGAACAGATTGTACTATAATAGGATAATCATCAACTCCATATTTACGAGGCAAAGCAAGTGTGGCCTCTTCATTATCGCGTACTATAATTACACCTGCTGCACCTTTAATTGCCTGCTTAGCTGTTTTGCCATGAAAATGCGGGTGATACCAAAACATAGCCGCGTGGTTTAAAACAGTAAACTGTGGGTTCCAAGTATCGCCATCCTTAATCATAGTATGGGGGCCGCCATCATTAATTGCCGATACATGCATACCATGCCAGTGTATGGTTGTGGTATCGCCAATGGTATTGTTTACCGTAATACTTAGGGGTTGGTTTTTATTTAAGATTAACGTGGGCCCTAAATAATGGTACTGGTTAAACGAATAGGTTTGAGATTTTGCGCCCGGAAAAAACTGTACCGAATCGCGGTGCATGTTAAGAGTTATAGCGTTACCGGTAAGCGTATCGGGTATAGGTATTGCATTTTGGGCATACGTGCTAGAAAAAGCACATATACCCAAAGCCGCTGATAAAACTATTCTGCGTATCATTTTACTGTGAATTTCTTGCTGATGTTGCCTTTTTCTGTTTGTACTTGCAGTATATACAGACCGGCAGGCAAGGTGCTAACATCAATGGTGTTTATTTTGGTAGTAGCGTTAGTTACATAGCTAACTACTTTGCCCTCAATATTAGTAATAGTGATAGATTTTACGGGCACTGTAAGGCCTGTTAAATCAAGCTGCATAACACTGCTTGCGGGGTTTGGATATAGTTTTAATAAACCAACTTCTTCTGTAGTTAAGCCTGTAGTAGGTATAGTAAAGCTTAAATTATCTATATACAAATAGCTGCCATTTACAGGGGTATCTCCACTAGCAGATAATATGATAATAGCTGAATCGGGATTAGCGGGGTTGTTGTATGAAATTGGAATGGTAAAATTTGCCCAACTCATAGCCATGCCGTTAAGCATTTGCATAGCCATGCCAATGGTATCACGCATACCCATTCCGCTGTTCCATTTGGTAAGGTAAATGGCAATAAAACCTTGGTCGTTGCCAGAAGCCATGTACTGCCATTTTCCTTTTAACGATGTTGGGCGGTCAGCACATGCAAAACCTGCCGCTGGCATCATGCTGTTCATGTCAATAGTTCCGCTAACAGCAACACCAGGCATAACACCCATACCGGTTACAGTTTGCGAGATTAATTTTAAATATGCAGCCCCTACCGAACCCGGTGTGCCTTTAGTGCAGGTATATACACTTTGGGAGGTTGTCATAGAGTTTAAATTGTCCCACCCATCGGGCATGTTATAGCCGTTGGTGTTAGTCCAATTTTCAAAGCTATTATTAGGAATTTGAGCAAATGTGCTTGCAGCCATGCATAGTGCAATAGCCAATACTATAAATTTTTTCATTGTTTGATTGTTTTTTTGTGATTTTAAAATGCAAAACGCCTTTAGCCATTGCACATACGTACAATGGCTAACTTAAAAAGAAATGAAATCAAATACGGAAGTTGCCGTTAAGCAGACGAAGTTGAACACCCTGAATGTCGGGTGGGTCATGAGTTACTTTTGGTATTAATAAAGAAGTAACAGGAATAATATTCAATACAATTACAGAGGGGCTTATTTCCTGAACATCCTTCTGTAAGGACACTTTTGGAGCAGAGGTAACCTCATGTTTATCGGCTTTGCAAAGTAGCTGAACATCCTTGCAGCAACCTTTGGGCATCTTTTTTCCACCACAGCATGATTTTTTGGTGACAGCAAAAAAGGATACCTTTTTTAGCTTGCCGCCACAGTAATGCAACTGGCAATTATTACTCAACAGCGGAAGGCTGTAAATAAGCAATAATAGTATGGCGAGACTTTTTTTCATCCGTAATATTCAAAAGTAGTAAAATTTTAAATTAAAAACCATTAATCAATATTGTAAAATTCACAGCATTGGGATATTAGTCAAACAATGACCTTTAAAGTAATGTTCACTTACCTAACAGTATAAAACAATATATATGAAAAATCATGAGTATCAAAAATGTATTGAAGCATGTTTAAAATGTGCTTCAACGTGTAATTATTGCGCAAGTTCATGCTTAAAAGAAAGCGATGTAGCGATGATGGCTCAATGCATCCAATTGGATATGGAATGTAGTGCCCTATGCTATGCCGCAGCTCAATTAATTAGTTTGGGTAGCGATAAGGCTAAGGACATTTGCAAATTATGCGCTGAGGTATGCCAAAAATGTGCCGATGAATGCGGAAAGCATGAAAACGACCATTGCAAAGAGTGTGCTGAGGCCTGCCGCGAATGTGCTGCGGAGTGTGGTAAAATGTAATTTTGTAGTAAACGGATAAGTATGCCGGGCCAATAGTCCGGCTTTCTTACTTCGGTGTAATAGCATTCTAAAAATTAAAATTTTAATTCACACGTTAACAGTAAGTTAGAGCAATTAGGCAAAAATAATATGAATTTAATTTGTTTTACTGAACAGTGTTCAGTAAATTTGCGCTGTTAATTAATTATTAAAATTACATGGGAATCTCAGAACGTAAAGAAAGGGAAAAAGAAGAATTGAAAAAAGCCATTCTGGATACGGCATTTGAAATGTTTGTAAAGGAAGGGTATGCAGGTACTTCGTTACGTGAAATTGCCAAGAAAATTGAATACAGTCCGGCTACTATTTATTTATACTATAAGGATAAAGACGCATTATTTTTTGACATTCAAATTAAGTGTTTCAAGGATTTAATTCATAGTTACCGAAATGTAGTTAAGATAGAAAATCCCTTAGAGAAGTTGCGTCAAATGGGCCATGCTTATATGAAACATAATATTAATAATCCACAATGTTTTAATCTGATGTTTCTTCACGATTCGCCTTTAGGAGCTTTTAAAAGAGAAGACCGAATGGAAAAATATGGAAATGCAATTGGTTTTCTAAGAGAGACCGTAAAAGAATGTATCAAGGAAAACTTAATAACTGAAAAGAACGAAATGATTGTGAGATTAGAGGTTTGGGGTTTAACACAAGGATTAACCGTTTTAATGGTAAGAAAAAGCTACGAAGGAATGGGTCTAACAAAAGCTGAAGCTGAAAACTATATAAAACTATGTTGGGATAATTATTTAGACCGAATTAGAGTGTAATATTTTTTTGCTTATTTGCTAAACAGTGTTTATTAAATAATGTACGTTTATTAAAAATAATCGCACGAATTAAAAACCAATTTAAAAAAACAAAAAATGAATACAACAGAAACAATGAAAGCCGCCGTTTATGCTCAGTACGGTTCTCCGGAAGTTCTACAAGTTAAGCAAGTAACTAAACCGGAACCAAAGGCCAATGAAGTGCTAATAAAGATTAAAGCAACAGCCGTCAATACGGGTGATGTGAGATTGCGAAAAGCTGACCCCTTTGCAGTCAGATTCATTTTCGGATTTATGAAACCTAAGATTGGTGTGCTTGGTACAGTTTATTCCGGCGAAGTGGAAAGCGTAGGAAGTAATGTAAATCTTTTCAATATTGGCGACCAGGTATTTGGTCATACTAATATGTCTTTTGGTGCTTATGCAGAATATATCTGTGTTTCGCAAGACAGCACATTAGCAACAAAACCTGCCAATATTACGCACAGCGAGGCAGCAGCTATTCCTTTTGGAGGTGTAACAGCATTACATTTCATTAAGCAAGCAAACATAAAACCAAATCAAAAAGTACTTGTGGTAGGCGCCTTGGGTGCGGTTGGAAATGCTGCTGTTCAATTAGCAAAATTTTATGGTGCAATTGTAACGGGAGTATGTAGCACATCACAAATTGATTTGGTAAAGTCAATTGGAGCTGATAAAGTTATTGATTACACCAAGGCAGATTTTACAAAAAATGGCGAAGTATATGACGTGATATTTGACTCTGTTAATACAATATCTGTTATCGGATCTTTGAAATCACTTTCTAAGAACGGCACAATGATACTAAGTGCTGCCGAATTGCCGGAAATGATTATTGGATCTTGGATATCGATGACGAGCAGTAAAAAAGTTCTCAAAGGTTTAATCAGCCACAATGCGGCAGGAATTGTATTTCTAAAAGAACTTATTGAAGCAGAAAAATACAAGCCGTTAGTTGATAGAACTTATCCATTAAGTCAAATTGCCGATGCACACGCTTATTTTGAAAATGGTGGTAAAAAAGGAACTATAACAATTAGCATTTAATAGTTGATAATATGACAGGATTTATTATAGGTCTTTGTACCACCGCCGCAGTAATTGTATTCGCTGAAATATTCAGAAAAATTGACTTAAAGCTATATGCATCGTTGAACTTGGCAGTCATACCGTTTATTTACATCGGATTTTCAATTGATCCACATTCTCTAATGCTTACGGCCCCATCAGGAACTTTATTCTTGTTTTTTGCCTACAGCGGCTACAAAGGCAGTTACTTGTTTACAGTAGCAGGATTAGTTCTTCACGGACTTTGGGATGTTTTATTTCCTCATGTAAGTTCTGTAGCACCACACGGCTATGATATCTTTTGTATTACAATAGATATTCTTCTAGCATTCTACTTCTATTTGAAACTGAAACCTAAAACAACAGCTAAGCTGGGATAATTATTTAGACCGAACAAGAGTCTATATATTTTTTGCCCTTTTAATAAACAATGTTTATTAAATAATACATGTTCACAATTAATCAATAATAAATCATAAAAACAAACAAAATGAAAACAACTGCAATCATCACACTGGCCATGCT
>JANOCJ010000148.1:0-3235 GCA_031412115.1 Flavobacteriales bacterium | reverse complement strand
GTAATAGGTTTGCCGTTTAACCAAGGCTGGACTATTCCGGCGGCTACTATTGGCAACGCTACTGGCGGAGCCTTAGTAGTTGGTAACCCTACTACCTACCTAAGCTTACAACACAGTTCAATATTTACACCAGCCCTTATTACGAGCACCGATGCCAGCGGCTATGCTGCGGGCGATATGTTGTTGCTTGGTACCAATATAGGCATGGCAAAAAATGCTACAGTTGTACCCAATACAGCAGCCCGCCTATCGGTATCGTCCGACTTGGATTATGGTATTTATGCCACTACCAGCAAAACGGTTAACCTACTATCACCGCTATTTGTATCAGGTATAAAAGGCGAGTATAATTATGCCGGTGGCTCTGTTGACGGGGTTGGCGTATACGGGCAAGCTATAACAACGGCTGCCAACTATGGCTACGGCGGTTTTTTTAGGGGCAATTATATGGGAATACGCTCGTATGCAACATCTAACGGCGGCTACGGTGTTAGGGGCGAGGCTATTACTAGTGGTGCCAGCAGCAACTATGCTATATATGGTTTGGCAACATCATCATCAGTAAGCAACTATGGCCTATACGGCAGCGCATCTAGCGGCACTGCTTATGGGGTATTTGGTACAGCATCCGGTGGCGTAACCAACTATGGTGTGTATTGCAACGGCAATGGTGCCTATACCGGCACATGGGCACTGGTATCTGACCAGCGCTTTAAACAAAACATACAACCCCTTACCGGCGCTTTGGGCTTGGTTATGCAACTGGGTACGTATACCTATGATATGCGCCGCGACGAATACCCTTACATGAACTTTGCCGAAGGCAGGCAGTTTGGCTTTATAGCCCAAGAGGTTGAGGGTATAATACCCGAACTGGTTGAGGTGGGCAAACACCCTATAAACCAAAACCCCGAAGGCCGCGGAAAAACCGACGATGGTATGTTGGAATACAAAGGCATGGATTACATATCTATGATACCTATACTTACCAAAGCCATACAAGAGCAACAAGGTATTATACAAGATTTGCAAAAACAGAATGAGGAGCTTAAAAAACGCCTTGATGCAGTGGAGGGTAAAACCCAAAACTAGTTTCAAGTTCTTAGTTCTTATTTGAGATAAAAAAGCCACCGGTAAAAGGGTGGCTTTTTTGTTGGTATAAACTAGCTGAAAACTACTGAACCCTATCCTCTAAACCCTGAGCCCTTATTACTAATTTTGCCCCATGTTAATTCGCTACACGCTAGTAATACTCTCGCTTACCCTTGTGGCCTGCTCGGCACAAAAAGGCAAAAAGCTGCAACAGGCAGGCTATGTTAAACCCGGCAATACCGAGGTTAAGCTGGCCGATGCGCCTAAAGATTCCATCACCCTGCATTATTTTAGCTGCGGGGGCTTTTACATTGAACGGGGCGGCGAGGCTATCCTTATCGACCCTTTTGCATCTAACCCAAAACCCTTGGGCATGATAAAACCTAACCACACAGCGGTTGATAGTGTTATGTACCGTGCTACGGGCGTACGCCGCGGTATAGCTACCAAAATAAAAGCCGTATTGGCAGGCCATGCCCACTACGACCATTTGATGGATGTACCTTATATTATGGATAATTGGGTGGATAGTACCACCTGGTTTGCGGGCAATAACACGGCAGGCAAAATGGTAAAAAGCCTTACGGTAAACACCATTGGCGCCGTAGTAAACCTTGATGCCGGGAGGGGCGAAATGTTTGCAGGCAACAACATACGCATTACGCCCATATTACTATCGCACCCGCCGCATATTGGCAAAAAACATTTGTACAAGGGCGAGTTTGATGCCAATGCTAAACCTTGGCAAAAAAAGTACTGGCAGGGCGGCCAAACCTATGGCTTCATTATTGACTTTTTTGATGCTAAGGGCAAGGTTGACTTTAGAATTTATATGCAAACATCGGCAGGGTTATTAGGGTTAGATAATGTTCCGCCCGATGTTATGCGCCAGCACTCGGTCGATTTGATGATTATACCAGCAGCCTTATTTAGCCAAGTAAAAGGTTACCCGCAAAAGCTGGTAAGCCAGTATCACCCTAAGCATATTGTGGTTTGCCATTGGGAGAACTTTTTTAAGCCGATGGATAAAATTAGCCAAAAGCCCTACACCGTTAGCATGACTAATGTTTATCAATTTGCTAAACAACTCGACTATAATATTGGCCGTAGCCGTTTTACTATCCCTATGCCTGATAGTAAAATAAAGATTAGATTTTAATTCATAATTCAAAATGCAGAATTCACAATGAAAAGGATAATCTGTTTATTGGTGATGGTTTTTGCGTTGCATACTACAGGTAATGCGTGTGATTGTAATATTACATCAATAGCAAAAGAGGTAAGCCGGGCAGATGATATTTTTATTGGAAAGGTCATTGCTGTAAAAAATTGGTATGTAATATTTAAAATAGAAAGCTATTTTAAAGGGTTTAAATTAAGCAACATAATTATGGTACAATTAGGTAGTAATAATTGCAGCTACCGTTTTAATTTAGGCAAAACGTATATTGTGTATGCCTATTTTATTCAAAACTTAGAGGGCATTAAAAGTAAAATACTTATGACGAGTGTATGCACCAACACAAGGGTGTATAATTATGCCGATGTTATAGAATTAAAGAAATTTGCCAGCGAGAAAAAATTCAACTAATATGAAAAGGATAATCTGTTTAGTAGCCATAGTATTTACTCTGCACACCGCAGCACTGGCCTGCAAATGTGCGGAACACCCTGCAAAGCCCAAACGCAAAGAGTTTAAAACCACCGACCGTATTTTTACAGGCAAGGTAATTTCTGTTAAGGATACTGTTTTTGGCGAGATGAAAGTGCGTGGAGGTGCATCATACAAAGCCTACACTTTTGAGGTAATAGGCTACTACAAAGGCAAAAAAACCGAGAAAATAATTACCATAATTACCGGCCAGGGCGGTGGCGATTGTGGCTACAATTTTACCGTTGGCAAAAACTACACCGTACATGCCACCATGCAAGGCGTAGGTTTTTTTATTGATGGGGTAGAGCAACAGCAACTACATACCAACAGCTGCTCCTATACCCAACCCGCCAACACCGACCACGCCAAACTAATGAAAAGGTATTTTGGGTTTAAGAAAGTAAGTGCGTAATCTCATTGTGAAATTCGCTTTAGCTGATTATGCAATCTCGCAGGTCAGGCGAAAGCTGGATGGGCCTTCATTTCGAA
>JANOCJ010000147.1:0-4098 GCA_031412115.1 Flavobacteriales bacterium | reverse complement strand
ATAGTGTTGGGCCTTATGTTACTGTCGGGCTCGCGCGTCAAGGCCAATAGCTGGCTTTTGCTGCTACTTATTGTGTTTTTTACCTTCCTTACGTTCTACTCGGCGTACACAGGCTATATAAAAGAGTGTGGCTGCTTTGGCGATGTTATACCGCTTAAGGCATGGGGTTCTTTTACCAAAGACTTGATTTTGCTAGTGCTTATCATCATTATTATGGTAGGCCGCAAATACATTCAACCCATACTAAAGCCCAAATTTGACAACCTTTTAATAGGCTTGTTTATAGTTGTTTCGTTTGCATTGCCACTGTATACCTATGCTTATTTACCAATTGATTTTGCTTGGAAAAGCGGTGAGTTTGCCGTTGGCCACAACATTGTTGAGCAACGCAAAAAATACTTTGATGAGCAGAAAGAAAAAATGGGCTTGCTGAAATTTGTCTACAAAAATAAAGAGACTGGTAAAAACGTTGAATTGACGATTGATGGCCTTACTGAAGCGGGTAAAAAAGACACTTTATTCTACCAAAAACATGAGTATGTAACGCGTATAGAACCTAAGGTTGATAGCACCGAAACACGCTTGTTGCCACTATCGGTTGGTATTGATTTCATGGACCAGGACAATAACAACCGTGCCGACGAAATTTTGGGTAACCCCAATTACCAGTTCATCCTTGTTTTGACGCATTTAGATAAAGCATCGGTAGGTACAATGGCCGAGATTAATGATTTGGCGCAGCTTGCAGAGAAAGATAGCGTAACCTTTATTGGCCTTACTAATGATGATTGGAAGCTGATTGATCAGTTTCGCCACGAGCACCAAAATGCCTTTGATTTTTACCGCTGCTCAGACGATACCCCACTGAAAGGTGCGGTACGTTCAAACCCCGGTTTAATACTGATGAAGGGTGGTGTAGTGATTAAAAAATGGTCGTGGAGGGCTATCCCATCGTACAACGCAGTGAAAGAAAAATACATGTCAGGCAAATAATTTATCCTCCTTTTTAAAGCTCTCCCTTATAAAGGGAGTACTCCCGCCTGTGGCGGGAGGGAGGGATTTTAAGACGAGAGAAATCATGTCAAAAAACAAAAATAAAGATACCGGCGGCGGAGGTTTTGTATACTCTACAAACCCCGATTTTACGTACGATAGCGACGATAACACACAAGAAACGCTTCCGCCAAATAAGCAGGACATCCGCGTTTGGCGCGATAGTAAAAGCCGCGCAGGCAAAACCGCTACGTTGGTTAAAGGCTTTGTGGGTACTGACGATGATTTGAAGGACTTAGCGAAAATGCTGAAAAATAAATGCGGCGTTGGCGGCACCAGCAAAGACGGCGAGATTATTATTCAGGGAGATTTTAGGGATAAAATACACGATATTTTAAAGGCCGCAGGCTACGGTGTAAAAAAGGCGGGAGGCTAGTCGGTGAGATAATATATTGAATCATTATTTCTTTTTGCTAATTTTCAGCCCTCAATTTTCATAGATTTCTACTAACAATTTTCGCTGTTAATTATTATTCTACTAAAAAGGTCGTTTTTTGAGCAAAAAAAGACGTTTTTAATCGATTTTTATCGAAAATAACGCAAAAAAAGCGTGTTTTTATGCAGAAAAAACAACCAAAAATGCTTTTGAGGGCTTAAGTTTTAACTGTATTTACATTAATGTAACGCAACTATCGCCCTAAAATTCAGTCGAATTTCATTTGAGTTTCGGTTATCAGCCAATTCGCTAAATAATTACCTTTGTCGCTATGTTAAGAACCCATACCTGCGGCGAACTCCGCAATACTCATATAGGACAAAAAGTTACATTAACCGGCTGGATGCAGCGCAGCCGCGACCTTGGAGGCATGACCTTTATTGACCTGCGCGACCGCTATGGCCTTACACAGCTTGTTTTTAATGAGGAAACCAACAAGCCCCTGTGCGAACAGGCGCGCCGCTTGGGTCGCGAGTTTGTGCTACAGGTAGAAGGCACGGTTGCCGAGCGTTACAGCAAAAATGCCCAAATGGAAACGGGCGATATTGAGATTATTGTAGACACCCTAAAAGTGCTGAACGAGGCGAAAACACCGCCTTTTACCATAGAAGATGATACCGACGGCGGCGACGATTTGCGTATGCGCTACCGCTACCTTGATTTACGTAGAAACCCCGTACGCAAAAGCCTTGAACTGCGCCATAAAGTAGCAAAAGCAAGCCGTGCCTACCTTGATAGCCTTGATTTTATTGAGGTGGAGACGCCCATCCTTATAAAATCTACGCCTGAAGGGGCACGCGACTTTGTAGTGCCCAGCCGCATGAACCCCGGCCAGTTCTACGCACTGCCGCAAAGCCCTCAAACTTTCAAGCAAATACTAATGGTAGCGGGGTTTGACCGCTACTACCAAATTGTGAAATGCTTTAGGGACGAGGATTTGCGCGCCGACCGCCAGCCTGAGTTTACCCAGATAGACTGCGAAATGAGCTTTATAGAGCAGGAAGATATTTTACAAACCTTCGAAGGCTTGATACGCAGCCTTTTTAAGGATGTATTGAATGTTGATATGCCCTCTGTGCCGCGAATGACGTACGATGACGCTATGCGCCGCTTTGGCAGCGATAAGCCCGACACGCGTTTTGCTATGGAGTTTGTAGAGTTGAACGATGTGGCTAAAGGCCACGGTTTTTCGGTGTTTGACAATGCTGAACTGGTTGTTGGCATCTGCGCTAAAGGTGCAGCCGAATATACCCGCAAGCAGTTAGATGAGTTAACGGAGTTTGTAAAACGCCCGCAAACAGGCGCTACTGGGTTGGTGTACGCACGCGTTAATGCTGATGGAACCATCAAATCATCGGTAGATAAGTTTTATAACGAAGAGCAGCTAAAACGCTGGGTTGAGGCCACAGGCGCGCAACCGGGCGACTTAATACTAATACTTGCCGGCGGTGCCGACAAAACCCGCAAAGCCTTGAATGACTTGCGTTTGGAGATGGGCAGCCGCCTTGGCCTGCGCGCTAAAGATAAATTCTCAGCCCTGTGGGTAATTGATTTTCCTGCATTTGAACATAATGAGGAAGACGACCGCTGGTATGCCATGCACCACCCCTTTACCTCGCCAAAGCCCGAGGATATTGCAAAGCTTGATACCGACCTTGGTGCAGTGCGCGCCAATGCTTACGATTTGGTTATTAACGGTGTTGAAATTGGTGGTGGTTCTATCCGTATACACGATAGGGAATTGCAAGCCAAAATGTTTGGTATACTGGGCTTTACGCCGGAGCAAGCCCAAGCACAATTTGGCTTTTTGATGAACGCCTTTGAATTTGGCGCCCCTCCACATGGTGGTCTGGCCTTTGGGTTCGACCGTCTTTGCTCACTTTTTGGTGGTGCCGATTCTATCCGCGACTTTATTGCCTTCCCTAAAAATAATGCCGGCCGCGACACTATGATTGATGCCCCTAGCATTATAGACGATAAGCAATTGAAGGAGTTGGCGATTAAGTTGGCTTAGAAATTATCAGTTTGATAACGAAATAAAAGCTCCACTAAACACCCTCCCAAACACATTACACTCCGCGAACAATATGGCGCGGAGTGTTTTTTTTGTGGTAGAAAGTGTATTGTCGGAATGGATTTTATAGGGGTATTTAGTTTCGTATAAATTAAAGTAATTGTCAGGAATGGTAGTAATTCCGTATTGGATAAATCCTTTCGTAATATCGCCGATAGTGGCTATATCACCGGCTCCGTTAATAAAGTATAGTTTATAAAAAGAGTCGAGCATAACGTAGCGCCCCGGCTGTGTTTCAACAGCAGCTACGGTATGGTGTGATACACTGTCTCTGCCATATAAAAACACCATTTGTGCATTGATATTTTCTACTCGTAAAAGGTGCATCAATAGCCATACTTGTTGGTCGCACGCGGCTACTTTGTGCTGCAATACCTGGTGTGGAAATTCATACTTAGGGTTCTCTTTTCCTTGCGGTTGGCGGCAGTGGTTTGATACGTATTTAAATATGGCCATTGCTTTGGCTTCGTCAGCATCGCGACCATAGGTAAGGCTATCGCACAGGGGTTTGTACAGCACCTGCTCATACATAAAA
>JANOCJ010000146.1:0-4059 GCA_031412115.1 Flavobacteriales bacterium | reverse complement strand
CCTTTTGGCAGACGAAGATTCAACAAAACTAGCGAAGCAGTTATATAAAGATCTATCTAAAAAATATTCTGTATTTTTTTATTATGAAAAACAGGAAGAGATAATTGCAAGAGATGGAATTGATATGTTTACTAATGCTTTTTTATCTGAATCAAGATTAGTAATTGTTTTGTATAAACAAAATTGGGGCAAAACAAAATGGACAAGAGTTGAAGAAGATGCCATAAAACAAAGAGGATTAAATGAAGGGTGGAATTTTATATTACCAATTTCAATGAATGGTTCATCATTACCAATTTATTATCCCGCACATTATTTATACTATAACTATGAAACATTTGCATACACAAATATCTTACCATTAATAGATACTAAACTTAGTAGCCTTGGAGCTACTATAACATCAGAATTAACAAGAGAACAGAAAATTGAAAACATAAATTTAAAAAAAGAATTTAATAAAAAGAGAACGGCTTTTTTAAATTCCACAGATTTAGCGAGTGATGGAAGATTACTTTTAGGGCGTCTATGTAGAGAATTTGAAAAGTTACTTAAATTACAAGAATACCAATCAATAATTAAAAGCCATTCAATTTGCCCTTATCCAGGATATTCATACTTCTCTTTTGCAATTAATGATGGGACCAGTACAGAATTAAAAGTATCTTCTAATGACATGTTTCAAAAGGAAGTCATCATAACTATTGAAGTTATAGGGCTGATCTCTAATAATTATCCGTTTAATAATAGATTAAAAAAAAGAGGGACATATTACACAAAACAATATATTGTTGATGTTGACCGCGACTTCAATAAAGGTTGGAAATTAAAATCATCCATTGATATTGAAAGTGCTTTTAATACTGATGTTATCTCAAACGAAAGTTTAGTAAATATTTGTATGGATGATTATATTGGAATCATAGATGGCTCTTCAGAATACAAGTTAATCCCGACTTTCCAAATTGACATAGGGTATATTGATGATCCAAATAGAATGTAACCGTTCCGTGAGATTCCCGCCTATGCGGGAATGACAATCACCTCAATCAATGTAATCACCATTAATCTGCGGTTCAGACAATAACACGCGCCAGCCGCGTTAGGGATAGCAGCGGCAGCCCGCGCCGCAGGCGCGGCTAAAGCGGATAGCCCGGCGGCGCAGCCGAAACGCCCTAGTCCTCCCCCGTCTTGCCTTACGGCAATCCACCCCCTCCGTGAGGGGGATAGCTTACGCGTGAGTACAATCCCTCCCCCTCGTTTCACTCGGGTACTCCCCCGTCCGAATGGATGAAGCCATTCATCCGGGCGGGCTTTAAAAGGGAGAGTTTTACGCTATAAACTGCTCATCCACTGCCCACTACACACTACCCACTATCCTCTAAACAGAAATCCTTATCTTTGCCACTTAAACCGGATTGGATATGAGCCGCATTGTTGATATAACCCAAAACCTTACTGGCAGCGTGGAAGAGAAGAAACTGACGATTGATGATTTTAAGGCCATAGTACTGGCCGATTACCGTGTGGCTACCGAGAGCCGCCAGGCGAGCCTTACCGGCCGCAAGGAGGTGCTGACGGGCAAGGCCAAATTTGGCATTTTTGGCGACGGCAAAGAGCTGGCGCAAATTGCCATGGCCAAGGCTTTTGATAAAGGCGACTGGCGCAGCGGCTACTACCGCGACCAAACTTTTATGATGGCCCTTGGGGTGCTATCGCTGGAAGAATTTTTTGCCCAGCTATACGCCAACCCCGATGTAACGCAGGAGCCGCACTCTGCCGGCCGCCAAATGAACGCCCACTTTGCTACGCGTTTGATTAATGAAGATGGGTCATGGAAGAACCAATTGGAACAATACAATACCTCGGCAGACATGTCGCCAACAGCGGGGCAAATGCCGCGTTTGTTGGGTTTGGCATTGGCATCAAAAGTATACCGCAACGATAGTAATTTACCTGCGGGCAATTTTTCGAGCAAAGGCAATGAGGTGGCTTTTGGCACCATTGGCGATGCCAGCACATCGGAAGGCTTGTTTTGGGAAACCATGAACGCCGCTACCGTGTTACAAGTGCCTTTAGCAATGAGCGTATGGGATGATGGCTACGGAATATCTGTTGCCAAAAAATATCAAACGGCTAAGCAAAGCATATCGGAAGCCTTGCGTGGCATGGAGCGCGACGAGAACAACGACGGACTGATTATATACAACGTGAAGGGTTGGGATTATTCCGCCCTATGCGAAACGTACGAAAAAGGCGTGGCCATTTGCCGCGAAAAACATATCCCGGTGCTGTTCCACGTAGAGGAGTTGACGCAGCCACAAGGGCACTCTACCTCGGGTTCGCACGAGCGTTATAAAGATGAGGCCCGTTTAAACTTTGAGAAGGAATACGATTGCAACGTGCAGTTTAAACAATGGATAATTGAAAACGCCATTGCCACTGCCGAGGAGTTGGATGCTATTGAAGCCGAAGCGAAAGAGCGCGTAAAACAGGCCCGCAAAAATGCCTGGGATGCGTTCCTGAACCCCATCAAACAACAGGTTGCTGATGCGGCTGCTATACTAACAGAAATTGCCGAAAGCAGCGCACAAAAAGAAGAAATTGAAAAGCTAAAACATACCGTTACCCATATACCCGACCCTGCCCGCCACAATGTTATTGAGGCGTTGAAAAAGGCGTTGTGGCTGACCCGTAGCGAGAATGAAACCCCTGCCATTGTTAAAGCCAAAGCCTATTTAAAAGGCAAGCTGGAAGAAGGCACCAAGCTATACGATACTTATACGTATGGCGACACACCACTTTCTCCGCTAAATATAAAAGCCGTACAACCGGTGTACGATGCCGATGCCAAGCCTGTTGACGGTCGCGAGGTTTTGCGCGACAACTACGATGCTATTTTGGCTTCGATACCCGAGTTTTTAATTTTTGGTGAAGATGCCGGAAAAATTGGCGGCGTAAACCAAACGTTGGAGGGCATGCAAGCCAAATATGGCGAACAGCGCGTGGGCGATACCGGCATTCGCGAAGCGACGATTGTAGGTCAGGGAATAGGCATGGCCTTGCGCGGACTTCGCCCCGTGGCTGAAATACAGTACTTAGACTATTTACTATACGCCGTACAAACGTTGAGCGACGACCTTGCATCGCTTACCTACCGCACTGCAGGCGGCCAGCGCGCTCCGCTGATTATATCAACACGCGGGCACCGTTTAGAGGGTGTTTGGCACAGTGGTTCGCCGCTGGGCATGATGATAAACAGCCTGCGCGGCATGCACATTTGCGTACCCCGCAACATGACACAGGCTGCCGGTTTTTATAACACACTTTTGGCAGGCGATGAGCCGGGCATAGTGGTAGAACCGTTAAACGGCTACCGCATTAAGGAGCAACGCCCTACCAATATGGGTGAGTTCCGCACACCGCTTGGCGTACCCGAGGTGTTGAAACAAGGCACCGATGTTACGGTTGTTACCTACGGCTCGTGCATACGCATTGCGCAAAAAGCCATTGAGGACTTGGAAAAACAAGGCATTTCGGTTGAACTTATCGACGTGCAAACTTTGTTACCATTCGACTTAACAGGCACTATTGTAGAATCGTTAAAGAAAACAAACCGGGTAGTATTTATGGACGAAGATGTGCCCGGTGGCGCATCGGCGTACATGCTGCAGCAGGTACTTGAAACGCAAAACGGCTACCGTTATTTAGATGCTAAACCTGTTACCTTAACCGGCAAACAGCACCGCCCATCGTTTGGGTCGGATGGCGATTATTTCTCAAAACCATCAGTAGAAGATGTGTTTGATGCCGTGTATAATTTGATGAGCGAAGCTAAGCCGGGGCAGTTTAAGGCGCTGTATTAGACCTCACCCCCTAACCCCTCTCCTAAAGGAGAGGGGAACAAAAGCCCGTCATGCTGAGCGCGTCGAAGCATAGGGCGTTCCGGCTATGCCGTCGCGCTTTACGCTTGTAGTTTTTCGCTGCGCTCAAAAGCTACCGCTTCAATCGCTAACGCAAAATCTCTCCCTCCCGCCACAGGCGGGAGTACTCCCTTTA
>JANOCJ010000145.1:0-3375 GCA_031412115.1 Flavobacteriales bacterium | reverse complement strand
AAACTGGCTTACATAAGTACTGTAATAATCAAACCCTAAATAATTTTGGTAAGTAAAAAACGAACTGTCTACCGGCTCCCAATCAAGATTGAACGCATCAACTGTGCCATTCTGAAAAGTTTTATATACGGGAATTAAGTTGCCATAAAACAAGGTAGGATTAACCGATGCAATATCTGTTGTGGGCCGGTAGACAGTTCGTTTTTTACTTACCAAAATTATTTAGGGTTTGATTATTACAGTACTTATGTAAGCCAGTTTGGGTGGATTAACTGCGATTATTTTTATGACAACCCCAACCCGTTAGATTCTATTACAGCCATATTGCCTGAGGGATATAGCCGAACAAATACTGCTGTTTTTCTTTCGCTAAATGGCGAAAACTCAATAGCCAATTTGCAAGACGTTGCCACCAGTACCTTCCGTTTTTTGAATATACCTGTTGGTACGCAGGTGCATTTGGTAACCCTTAGCTTTAAGGATGATAAATACTTTTTAGGCGTTGCCCCCGCAACAGTAGCCCAAAACACTACAGTAAACATTACTCCTCTGCAAACTACCGAAAGCCAAATAGCTATTGCGTTTGACGATTTGCCGTAATTAGGTGAGAGGGAAGAGGCTAGAGGAGAGAGCGAAAATGAAGGGAAGAAAGGAGAGAGGGAAAAGAAGGGGTAGGGAGAAAAATATTAGAAAGGTAATAGCCCATGCATATTTGCAGTGGTTTTTTTATTGACCTCTGACCTCTTTCTTTCCGACAATCCCCAAAATCTGTCCCATTAGCTAGTGGTATAATTTGTAACTTTACGTTCGGTTTATATGCATTAACCCATGAGAAAGATTTTTTTATTAGCAGCCCTTGCAACGCTGTTTTGCTATACAATACAGGCCCAAAATTTACAGTCGGCGCTTAACTATTGCGTGTTTAACAAACCCGGCACAGGCCCGTATGTAGAGACGTATTTGATGGTACGCGGAGAAACGGCACGGTTTGTAAAAAATGCTAATGGTAAGTTTCAGGGCAATGTTGAGGTTACGCTTACAGCATCGCGCGGCGACTCGGTGTATTATGCCGATAAATACAATTTACTTAGCCCCGAAATTGCCGACACCACCGGCACCATACCCAATTTTATTGATAAGCATATACTTCCGCTAAAAAATGGAAACTACTCGCTTGAACTTAGCATTGCCGACCTTAACCGCACGGCAGCAGCCTACAAAGGCTCTATGCCGCTGGCTATAAACTATGCCGATAGTGCCATAGCCATATCAGACATTATGACGGTAGAGAGTTTTAGCAAAACCGTTGCCCCCAATGCCCTTACCAAAAGCGGTTACGATTTAGTACCTTATGTATCAACCTACTACCCGCAACAGTTTACAGAGTTTGTTTACTATGCCGAGGTATACAATACCGATAAACGCTTTGGCGTTAACGAGAAGTTTGTGGTAAACACCTACATCGAATCGGCTAACCAAAAGCAGCCGCTAGAGAACTTTCATACCACCAAGGTATATACCACACAGCCCGCTACGGTGCTATTCTCTAGCTTCGATATTAAAGAGCTGCCCAGCGGCAACTACAATTTTGTGGTTGAGGTGCGCGATAAAAAGAATGAGCTGGTAACCATTAAGCGCTTATTTATACAGCGCAGTTCAGACGCTGTAGCGCCCGATTTAATGACCAAAATGACTACCAACCAGTTGGACTTTAAATCGTACGTACGCTCATTAAAAACCGATACGCTGAGGGAATATGTACGCTCGCTAAGGCCCATTGCCAGTGTAAAAGAGCGCAATTTTATTGACCACCAAGCCAAAACCATTGATAGCCTTAGCCTGCAAAACTACTTTATTTATTTTTGGGAGCAGCACGCGGCCGACGACCAGTTTAAAGGCTGGGCACAGTACTTAAACCAGGTACATATTGTAAACAGCTTTTTTAGCACATCCATTAAGCCCGGCTACCAAACCGACCGTGGCCGTGTGTTTTTGCAATACGGCGCACCCAACAGCCGCAACATTAGCCTGCGCGAGCCCAGCGCTTACCCTTACGAGATTTGGCAATACTACCGCATTGGTACGCAAAACAACCGCCGGTTTGTGTTTTATAACCCCGACCTTGTTACCAACGATTACCAACTGCTGCACTCTGACGCCCTTGGCGAAACATGGGACGACCAATGGGAAGTAAAACTACACAAGCGCGATACGCAACCCAACAATTTTGACATTAACAACGTAAACCCATCGTACGGCAACCGCAGCCAGGATTTGTTTACTAACCCACGGTAGGGTTTAGTTTTTAATAAAGCGTTTGGTTGTTTCTCCTTTTGGTGTTTTGATTTTTATATAATAAAACCCAATAGGTAAATTGCCAATGGTTATATCAACCTTATTTACACTGTTTAAAGTGTTTTCTATTATTAACTGACCTGTTGTATTATAAATACTATAGCTTGTTATGTTATTCTTTTTGTTTTCTATCCTTAAAATGTCGGAGGAAGGATTAGGAAATAAGTTAGTATAGATAGCATCTTCATTTATAGTGGTAGGAAAAGAGTGTTGGACACATGTTAGTGCAGAATAAGCAGATGCATTAGGAAAATTATCAGGAGTAACTCTTCCATACACTATAGAATCATTAGCGGGGAAAATATCTCCTTCATCATTGCCAATTTGACTTCGCAAAACTGTATCTACAATAGCTATATGATTTACATCATACCAATATCCTACATAAAAAGTGTCTATTAAGTTATTTAATGTATCGTTTATAATAATGCCCATACTATCATTTGGTAAAGCAGTTATTCTACAACCAGCAGTTACAACCGGCTGTGCATGATAAAAATCCCAATAGGTACCGGTATAAATTCCTAACAATGAGTTGCGCACATTTAGTGTTGGTGCTTGGCTATAGGCTAGGCTGGGTAGAAGCAGAAGTAAAAGGATAAAATGTTTTTTCATTAGGGCTATTGCTTTTTCAATTTGTAGGTAGTGCCGGAAAATGACGGCATACTAAAGCAGCCTATAGTCATATATAAACTGTCTGATTTGAAATTTCCACGGGGACTACAATTAGCGTCACCTGAAAATTTAACCTCATCATATATTTTTACTTTGAATGTTGTACCAGTACTTGCTTTTTTAAAAATCAGGCCATCGTCTGAGTTTTCATCTATAGAAACATCATAAGTTGTAGTACCATATGTTGTAGTTGTATCTAAGCCTGAGAAATAAATATATTCCCCGCTATAAGTGCCTATAAGAGCATCTCTTGACTTATCCTTTTTACAGGCAGCTAACACCATTATTGGTAGTAGTATATAGAGTAGCTTACGCATGGGCATTATTGCTTTTTAAGATAATAGC
>JANOCJ010000144.1:0-6888 GCA_031412115.1 Flavobacteriales bacterium | reverse complement strand
TTGTGATGGTATAGATAATAACTGTGCTGGCGGAACTGATGAGGGCCTAGCGTTAAACACATACTACCGCGACCTTGATACCGATGGATATGGTAATACACTAATCGATTCGGTTACCTGTGCATTAACCCCTCCGGTAGGTTATGTATTAGTTAGTGGAGACTGTGATGATTCAGACGTTACTACGTATCCCGGTGCCAATGAACTTTGCGACGGTCTTGATAACGATTGCAATAATGATGTTGACGATGGCCTATCAATAAGCACTTTTTACCGCGATTTTGATACCGATGGCTTTGGCGATATAACGCAAGATTCTACTACATGCGCAGGCGTTGCCCCTACCGGTTATGTTAGCAATAATCAAGATTGTAACGATGCCAACCTTGATATATACCCCGGTGGTACCGAAATACCAAACAATGGTATTGACGAAGATTGTAATGGCAGCGATTTAACCATTGGCTTAAACACCGTTGAGGCCCAATTTGGTATCAACCTGTTCCCAAACCCTGCCAGCGAATTTATTGTATTATCAGGCAAACTAAACGATAACCTGATAGTAACAATTTATGATTTGCAAGGCAAACAACTAATGAGCCGCGCTTTAACGCAAGGCACTAATTACACCCTTGATATAACAAGCCTTAAAGCAGGTTACTATATGATGGAGATAAGCAACAAAACCACTGCGCAACGCGGCTTTACCCGCATTGTACTGGTTAAATAATACTATTTAGTTGAAAAGAAAAAGGGGGCAGCCGCAAGGTTGCCCCTTTTTTATTAAACGTTATGTCTCCTTCTTTGAGGGAGTACCCGAGTGTAAATGAGGGGGAGGGAGGTTATGCTAACCACTACCCACCAACCACTACCCACTATCAAGCCACATCCACCTTGCCTTGAAAATACAGGCAAAACGGTTTTAAGCCACACTCAGCGCACTTAGGGCTGCGGGCCACACAAATATACCGCCCATGCAAAATAAGCCAATGGTGCGCCTTGGGTATCAGTTCCTTCGGTATGTGTTTTATCAGTTCCTTTTCTACTGCCAGTGGGGTAGTGGCTGTAACCGCTGCTAAGCCTATGCGGCGCGATACCCGGTATACGTGCGTATCAACTGCCATAGTGGGCTGGTCAAACACTACCGATGCTATTACGTTAGCTGTTTTGCGCCCTACGCCGGGCAATAATACCAGTTCATCAATTTTACCGGGCACTTCGCTATTAAATTTGTCTACCAGCATTTGCGCCATGCCTACCAAATGTTTGGCTTTGTTGTTGGGGTAGCTAATGCTTTTTATATAGGTAAACACTTCGTCGACTGATGCGGCAGCCATATCTGTAACCGTAGGAAAACGCTCAAACAAAGCTGGCGTAACCATATTTACCCGTTTATCTGTACACTGCGCCGATAGCGCCACAGCAACAATTAATTCGTAAGGGTTGCCATAGTTAAGTTCGGTTTCAGCAGGCGCATTGTTTTGCTGAAAATAATCTAGCACTTGTTTATAGCGCTCTTTTTTAGTCATACGCAAATATGCAATTTAACTGCATTACCTGCGGTTTAAAACCTCAATAGCCTGCGCTATATTTTCAACAAAAAACACATGCCTGCCTTTGTTGCTTTCGCGAATAAAATCTTGCAAGCTTTTGCTTGCCATGTCAAAGTTGCCAACTATAGCCAGTTGCATGCGGTAGTTAACAAACTTCTGTACTATATCTCCGGCAACGCCGGTACTTAAATCAAAAAAAGCAGGTGTAATATTTCTCTTATGCAGAATAATTTTTTCAGCCCCTTCAATAGCGGGGTTATACATCAAATCAAGGGCATCTTGTGCTGTATGTATAGCAATGCCGTTGGCAATTACTTCGGCTATGTTGTTTGGGTGTAGAATAATTTCCATTACGGCACAAAGCTATAAAACAAAAAAGCCCCATCCATTACAGACAGGGCGTTTTCTGAAAAAACACTTATTGCTAACTAACTTGTCTAACTTTCTTTCTTAAAGCCCTTCTCCTTTAGAGCCTGTCCTGAACTTGATTCAGGAAGAGGGGTGGGGGTGAGGTATTACGATGCCAATAACACTCCGTTATCGTCAATCATTTTGCGGAGGTTTTTAAGGGCATAGCGCATACGGCCAAGGGCGGTATTTATGTTTACATCAATTTCTTCGGCTATCTCGTTAAACTTAAGGCCGGCATAGTGGCGCAGAAAAATAATCTCGCGTTGCGATTCGGGTAACGACATTACCAGTTTCTTCAAATCGCGTTGTATTTGCTCGCTAATAAGGTCTTCCTCGCGGCTGCGGTCAAGTACTTTTAGGGTATCAAAAATGTCATACTCATCGTCGTCGTTACGCACCATTTGCATTTTACCATCGCGGCGAATATGGTCAATGGCCATGTTGTGGGCTATACGCCCAATCCAGGCGCCAAAGCAGCTTTGGTCCATGTAGCGGCCTGCACGTATTTCATTAAGGGCTTTTAAAAAAACATCCTGAACAATGTCTTTAGTAACTTCAGTATCGCGTACAATGTACACAACTGTTTGGTAGATACGCGTTTTGTATTTTTTTACCAGCATTTCAAACGAGCGTTCGTCACCGTTTACAAAATTGCTAATCAGTAGCTGGTCTGTTGTATTATTTTCCAATTGCATATACCTCTTTTAAAAGTTAGTGAATACTTGAATAAAAGTAGAGGTATGCTATAGCGTGGAATTTAGGTGTGTCTAACTTTTTTATTTGACCCTTAGAACGCCAAGGTTTAGGTTTTGTTACACCATTATGTAAGAAATTTTTGTTAATTGCATATTTTTGTAATTAGACTACTGATAATCAGCTAAATAAATTTTATATATTTTTTTAAATATGTGTAAGATTATGCCGTTTAACCAATACAATTTACCTTTACAACCATGAGTGAGACAGCAGAAGAACTATGCCCATTATGTGGCCGAACATTAGCCGAGCCTAAAAACAGGCACCACCTTATACCAATTTCTCGTGGTGGGGCGCATACCCCTACCGTGTGGATGCATACCATTTGCCACAATAAAATACACAGCCTGCTAACCGAGAAAGAGTTGCGCGACTATTACCACACCATTGAGCGCCTGCAAGGCCACGAGGAGATAGAGAAATTTATTAAATGGGTAAAAAAACAACCGCCTACCTTTTACGATGGTAGTGTAGCGAGTAAGGGTAAAGGGAAGAAATAACAATCCCCATCTACTAAAGCAGACAGGGACTGTTAATTGAAACTGAAAACTATCTTAATCCAATTTGTATTTGCCAACATAAGGCACAACATCGCCACCTATATATAAGTTGCCGTTATATTCTTTTACTGCGCCGCTTTCAGGGGTGTATTGTCCGGTAGTATCATACAGCGCGGTAAGCACTTTTCCTTCTTCCGAAATATTTAAAACCATCCCAAATAAATCCTGCTTGGGCTGCATAAAGTTGGGCAGGCCATATACCAGTTTTTTCATGCCGGGTTTAGGGTGAATGTTATCCAGCGCATCATTCCTTTTGGTAGAAAAGCCCAGCCAGTACGTCCCATTATCGCGAATGGAGATACCATTAGGAAAGCCCGGCAGGTTATCCATAAAGACCTCGCTGGTGCCTGCTTTTTCGCCCTTAAGCCAGTAACGGAGTATGCGGTATTTGGTGGTTTCGGTCATTAGCAAATAGCTTTCGTCTTTACTTAATACCACACCATTGCCAAAATAAGTGCCATCTATTAACGTAGTTACTTTTTTTGTAGCCGGGTTGTAGCAATACAAGCCACCTTCAGGTTTCATTTCTAAAATTAATTTTCTGCCATATTTAATGCTGTATGCTGATTGTGATGAAGTGTTAGAGAAATATATTTTTCCGTCCGTAGCAATATCCAACCCGTTGGGTATTAAAAATGGCCTGCCCTTCTCATCTTTAGTAGCTAATACTGTAACTACTTTTGCAGGGCTAATGCTTATTAAACCCTCTTTATGGCTTAGTGCAATAAGGTTTCCGTCGGTATCAAAATGCAAGCCCGCCACCCACGATTGGGAGTTGTAGTACACTTCAGCTTTTCCGTTGACATCAATCTTCAATATCCTGCCATCAGTAAAATCATCTTTTTTATGTACGCCGCAGTACATATTTCCTTGCCCGTCAAACAAAATATCTTCCGGCCCGGCCCAGCCATCAAGTGCAATTTTAGTAGTAGTATTTAATTTGTTATTTAAAGCCAATTCTCCTGTAAAAAGAGGCTTGGTTTGCGGATTGAAAGCTGCAGGCTTAATGCCGCAGCCATTAATAAATACTATGCAAATAAATAGTAAAGCAAATAAGGTAATGGTGAGTACTGTTTTTTTAGTTTTCATTTCAGCTATATTTTTTGTTCAATTAATATGAAGCAAAACTATATAGCCGAAAGTGCACCGGCATTAAACTATGTTAATAAGTGCAACCAGGCGTTATTTTTTTGTAAAGCCTTGGCGTATGCGGCTTAGCTGTACAGGTGTAATGCCTAAATATGATGCAACATGGTACTGCGGTATCTTTTGCTCAATACCCGGAAATTCATTTTGAAACAATTTATACCGCTCGGTAGCACTCAATAGTACAATTTCAATTTCTTTACGCTCTTTTTCTAAAAAATAATACTCTGCAATTTTTCTCGATAGTCGCTCAATATCCGGAAAATCATTATAGCGGCTGGTAATCTGGCTATACTCCAACGTCCATATAACACAGTCGGTAAGAGCCTGCTGGGCTATAATGTTTGTTTTGCCCGTAAGTAGCGATGTGTATGCCCCGATAGACGATGGCGCCACAAAAAACTGCTTGTTGTATTCCTGCCCTTCGTTATTCAAAAAGTAGGCTCTTACAATGCCTTCTTCTAAAAAAGCAATGGTACGTGCCGTTTCATTTGCATCAACAAAATGCTCTCCTTTTTTAAGGATTTTCTGTTCAAACAAAGGTGCTATTACTTGCCATGTTTCTTCCTTTAAGGGCGAGAACATGTTGAAGAATACTTGAGGGGTCATAAGCCGTAAGGTAATATTTTATAACAAAAATCCCCAACCATTGCTGATTGAGGATTCTGTTTTTCTTCCTTAGGGTAAGGACAATTATTATCCGTTCAACGCTTCGGCTCCGCCTACAATCTCCAAAATCTCTTTGGTAATGGCAGCCTGGCGGGCTTTGTTGTAAGTAAGCTTAAGCTCCTTAATAAGGTCTTTAGCGTTGTCGGTAGCTTTGTGCATGGCCGTCATACGGGCACCGTGTTCCGATGCGTGCGAATCAAGCAATGCTTTGTAAAGCTGTGTTTTTAATGATTTTGGAATCAAGTCGTTTACAATCTCCTCTTTCGATGGTTCAAAGATGTAATCAACCGATTTCTTTTTAACGTTAGCTACCGGCTTAGGTGGTAATACAGGCAAAAACTGTTCAGTTTCTAATACCTGCACGGCAGCATTTTTAAAGCGGTTGTATACCAATTCCACTACATCGTATTCGCCTTTGGCAAAAGCTTCCATTATACCTTCGGCAATAGGGGCGGCTTTATCAAAGTTCAACCCGTCAAATATTGCATTGTTTGACTGGATAACGTTGAATTTATTTTTGGTATAAAAATCAGTAGCCTTTTTACCCAGGGTAACTAAATGCACATTACCGGCTTTGGTTTGTGCAGCGTATTTGGTGTTCATTAAAACACGCACCTGTTTCATTACGTTGGCGTTAAAACCACCGCAAAGGCCGCGGTTTGATGTAATGGCAACCAGTAATACCTTTTTAGGTTCGCGCACTTGCGAGTAAACACCGTCTGAGGCATCAAGCGATGCGCTTAGGTTAGACAGTATTTCCTGCAGCTTGTTGGCATACGGGCGCATTTGGGTAATAGCATCTTGGGCGCGCTTTAACTTAGCGGCCGATACCATTTTCATTGCACTCGTAATTTGCGAGGTTGAACCAACCGAGGTAATACGTATGCGGATTTCCTTTAAATTAGCCATTATAGCTTATTTCTCTTAGTTAGCTTTATATTTTGCGCTTAAGTCTTTAGCAACTGCTTCAAGCACATTGGTAATGTTATCGTCAAACTTACCGGCTTTTAGCTGGTTAAGTACCTCTTTGTTTTGTACTTCTAACAAGCCAAGGTATTCAGCTTCAAACTCACGTACTTTATTTACAGGCACATCGCGCAATAAGCCTTTGGTACCGCAATAAAGTATGGCAATTTGTTGTTCAACGCGCAGCGGCGAAGCTTGGCCTTGTTTCAAAATTTCCACGTTACGAGAGCCTTTGTCCAATACAAATTTAGTAGCAGCGTCAAGGTCTGAACCGAATTTAGAGAATGCCTCTAACTCGCGGTACTGGGCTTGGTCAAGCTTTAAGGTACCGGCTACTTTTTTCATTGATTTGATTTGGGCGTTACCACCTACGCGAGATACCGAAATACCTACGTTGATAGCAGGGCGTACACCTGAGTTAAATAAGTTCGACTCAAGGAATATCTGGCCATCGGTAATAGAAATTACGTTGGTTGGAATGTATGCCGAAACGTCGCCCGCTTGGGTTTCAATAATTGGTAGTGCAGTTAATGAGCCGCCGCCTTTTACTAAGTGCTTAATAGACTCAGGAAGGTCGTTCATGGCTTGCGCTATATCATCGTTAGAGTTGATTTTAGCGGCACGCTCAAGCAAGCGGCTGTGAAGGTAAAATACGTCACCAGGGTATGCCTCGCGGCCCGGTGGGCGACGAAGTAAAAGTGACACCTCGCGGTAAGCAACAGCTTGTTTAGACAAGTCATCATACACAATAAGGGCCGGACGGCCGGTATCGCGGAAAAATTCGCCAATGGCAGCACCGGCAAACGGGGCGTAAAATTGTAGCGGGG
>JANOCJ010000143.1:0-10304 GCA_031412115.1 Flavobacteriales bacterium | reverse complement strand
GGGGGAACAAGGGTCGATAGCGGGTTTAACCTGTGGGAACCTGCAAGAAAACCGGCACATATCACAGCGATTGCCAGCAGACACGAATCCGGGATCGAGGTTCTAAGCAACAGAAGATTAATCTTCGAGCCCTGCTTTTCTTCTGCGTTCCACAGCTTCTTGATAAAGACGCTCTTCGTAGTCACGGCTAAGCTGGATTTGATGCTTAACGGCGAACCGGTGGATGCCTTATCAGCCCTGATACATAAAGACAATGCCTACGATTTGGGCAAACGCATTTGCGAAAAGCTGCGCGAGCTTATTCCGCGCCAGCAATTCGAAATTGCCATACAGGCAGCTATCGGAAGCAAAATTATTGCCCGCGAAACGGTGAAAGCCTTGCGTAAAGACGTTACCGCCAAGTGTTATGGTGGCGACATTAGCCGTAAGCGTAAACTGTTGGAGAAACAGAAAAAAGGCAAAAAGCGCATGCGCCAGGTTGGTAACGTAGAGATACCGCAGCAGGCATTTTTAGCGGTATTGAAGCTGGATTAATACACTGTAACCATTATTGGCTCAATGTTGTAGCGTTTGCCATTAGGCGACTGCACAATAATGTTTTCAAATATAAGTACCGACCCCGGTTTGGCTTTTGCCATTTCATTTTTTATTTCTGTAGTAAATGCGCTACCCGTTTCGGTTGAGGTGTAACAATGCCCGTCAATATAAAAACGGGTATTAAAACCGGTAATTTTATAGTCGTAACAGGTTACGCCTTCCACTTTAATTAATAATCCGGGAGCGTATTTTACTTCTTGCAATGTTACTTTAGCACCACTGGTATGCCCATTAAATAGAACAAACGGTAACTCACACCGGGTTTGGGCTTGGGTAGAGCCAAGCATTATCGCACAAAAAATAATAGATAACAGGCCTTTCATTATTCTGTTATTTCAATAAAAAAGGCATTTATACCAACCTCACGCCCATCGGGCATTATAGCTGCAATACCTTTAAATAAAAAGTAATCGCCGGGCTGGGCTTTTTGCACAATAGCTTTTGCTGCAGTTGAAAATGCAGGTCCTAGGTTTTCAGCCTCATCGCGCGTGCCATCAATACCAATCCGCACTATAGTAAACGCCTTAACGTTTATTTTAAAATCAAACCCAAAATTTTCTAAAATCAGGTTTATTCCCAAGCCTGCTTTGGCATGAGCTACAGATATTTTTTCTCCATTTTTTCTCCCAACATAAAAGCCAGTAGGCAGTGGAATATTTTGAGTACGGTATTCCTTTTGAACAATTACTTTGCCTTGGCCCCAAGCCTTAACAATGCAGGCTGTGCCATACGTCTCTTTTACCAACACAAAAAATTTTGTGGGTGTTCCGGCTGATTTAATAGTGCCTTTTGAAACTGTAACAGAATCAACCTTTACAGTGCTAATTACCTCTATGTAATGCTCAATACCGCTATAAATAATGTTATCGCCCTTGGCTTGAATATATGCGATAGGTTTTTGGGCGTTTGCAGCAAAATGCAATAAAGCAAAAGCTAAGGCAATTAATTTCATGGTGCAAGGTTAGACCCTATAACTGAAAGAGAATACAATAGTTACACTTTTAGTTTTTAGTTTTTAACTTTTAGCTCATTCTGTTCTCCAATCAATCTCCTCGTGGTTTTGTTTGCGCAGCAACTCATTGGTTTTAGAAAAATGTTTGCAGCCAAAAAATGCCCCACCGGCCAATGGCGATGGGTGGGCAGCTTTTAACACATAATGTTTGCTTCCGTCAATCAATTCTTCCTTTTGTTTGGCCGGGTTTCCCCATAAAAGAAAGACAACCCCCTGCTTGTTATCTGATATCTTCTTAATTACAGCACTCGTAAATTTTTCCCAGCCCTTGCCTTTGTGCGAGTTGGCCTCACCGGCACGTACGGTTAGCACGGTGTTAAGCAAAAACACCCCTTGGTTGGCCCATGGCGTAAGGTCGCCTGTTTTAGGTATGGGTATGCCTACATCATCACGTATTTCCTTAAAAATATTAACTAATGATGGGGGCTGCTTTATACCCGGTGATACTGAAAAGCATAAGCCGTTACCCTGGCCGGGGCCGTGGTAAGGGTCTTGCCCCAAAATAACCACCTTTACTTTATCAAACGGCGTATGGTTAAAGGCTGAAAATAGTTGCGGGCCGGGAGGGTAAATGGTATGGGTTTTCTTCTCTTCGGTTAAAAAAGCCTTTAGTTCCTTAAAGTATGGTGCATCAAACTCTTCCTTTAGTTCCTTCAGCCAACTTTCATCTATCTGCGGATTTATCTGAGACATGGATATTTAATAGCCTAAAAATGTTAATAACTACCTATAACTAAATTTTTTTTGCGGAGTATAAACATAGTAAATTTGAAATCTGTTATACACACAACTACAAACTAGTATAGAAATAATGAAAAAAGTTGTTGCCCTTGTTACCGTCGCCGCCATTATCATGGTCTCTGCTTCATCGTGCAAAACCCGCGAAAGCTGTCCTGCTTATGGCAAAAGTGCCACTAAATCGGCCAAACGCGCCTAACTTTAATAGTTAAAGCGCAATTCTTTTTTTACGTCGGGGCTTAGGCTGAGCAACACAGCACACGTTTTAGCAGCGTGTTCTAGTATTTTGCTCTCCTTTTCGGTATAATCCTTCTTCGGAAAATCAAACTCAAGTATAATTTCTGCCACACGGCGGGGCTTATCTGCCATTATTTTGGTTGTACGAGCTTGCGTACCATCCATATTAATATTGTGCGTTTCTGCGGCAAGTGCCATAACTGTTAATGCACAGCTGGCTAGTGCCGCACAAAGTAAATCAGTAGGCGAAAAAGCTTCGCCTTTGCCGTGGTTATCTACCGGGGCATCGGTTATAAGCGTGTTGCCGCTTTTTACGTGCGTAGCCTCGGTGCGTAAGCTGCCTATGTATGTTGTGCGAATGGTTTCCATACGGTAAAGGTAAACGTTACTTTCTTTTGTTTAGTATATGTTGTGTTGGCTGTTTTTTGTTGATAGAATTGGCATTGATGGACAAATACCAGCCTAACAGCCATTTTCGTATCTTTGCTACAATGCCCCTACGCATATCCATACTATTAATATGTTTGCTGTTTGCAGCTACCTGCTTTGCGCAGCGCGAAACCAGTGCCGATGATATTGGCATTGTATACCGCAAAGAGCGCTCGTTTGGTGCTATGTTGCATACCAACGGTTATGGGTTGCTATACCGTACGGGTGTAAATGTTACCGGCTTTAAAAAGCGCATGTGGGAGTTTGGCCTTTACATTATAAAACACCCCAAAGAGGCCCGCACGGTAAACCCTTATTACGAAAACGCCCGCAGCTTTATTTACGGCAAACAGTATTCATTAACCACCCTTGCGGCCTCGCGCATGTGGCAGCATATTATTTATTCAAAAGGCGATAAAGGCGGTGTGGAAATACGTTGGCATTATACCGGCGGCCTGCTGCTGGGCTTGTATAAGCCTGTTTATTTGCGGGTGATAGATACTGATGCCGAAACCATTGTGGTAGAACGCTACGACCCTACTAAGCATGCCCTTATTGACATAATGGGCCGTGCAGGGATTTTTACCGGGTTCGACCAGTTGAAACCCCGCCCGGGTGTGCACCTGGCTACCGGTTTTAGCTTTGATTTTGCCCGTAATGACGACCGCGTAATGGCGCTTGAAGTAGGCGCACAATTTGATATTTTTGCATTTGCCCCGCCTATAATGGCAAACAACCCAAACAGGCCCTATTTTTTAAACTTTTACCTGGCTTTTTTGTATGGTAAACAGAAGAATTGATTTTACAGATGAGCGATAATATTATTACCACCGATACAGCTGAACCTACCGTACAACCCCGCCCCCGCAAACCGGATTGGCTACGTGTAAAACTGCCCACCGGCGAGGAATACACCAAAGTACGCGGCTTGGTTGATAAGCATAAGCTGCACACCATTTGCCAAAGCGGCAACTGCCCCAATATGGGCGAGTGCTGGGGTGCAGGGACCGCTACTTTTATGATTTTGGGTAACGTTTGTACCCGGTCGTGCAAGTTTTGCGCGGTAGCCACAGGCCGCCCACTGCCGGCCGATTTGAAAGAGCCGGAGCGCGTAGCCGAGAGCGTAAAGCTGATGAACATCAAGCATTGCGTTATTACCTCGGTAGATAGGGACGATATGAAAGACGGCGGCTCTATTATTTGGGTAGAAACCATTAAAGCCATTCGTGCTGAAAGCCCACAGACAACGCTGGAGACCTTAATACCTGATTTTCAGGGTAAATGGGAAAACCTGCAACGCATTATTGACATAGCGCCTGAGATTGTATCGCATAACATTGAAACAGTACGCCGCCTTACCCGCGAAGTGCGCGTACAAGCTAAGTACGACCGTAGCATGGAGGTTCTTCGTCGATTAAAAGAAGGCGGAATGAAAACCAAAAGCGGCATTATGCTTGGCCTTGGCGAAACAGAAGAAGAGATTTTTGAAACCATGGCCGACTTACGTGCTGTTGGCTTAGATATTTTAACCATAGGCCAATATTTACAACCAACCCCCAAACACCTGCCGGTACAGGCATTTATCCACCCCGATAAATTTAAACTATACCAAGAGCGCGGTTTAGAAATGGGCTTCCGCTTTGTAGAGAGTGGCCCGCTGGTGCGCTCGTCATACCATGCCGAAAAGCATTTGTTTTAAGGTAAACAATGCGTCCACCTAAAATACTTGCGTTTATACTTAAGCCATTGCTTGACTCAAAATATGAGTACTCTGTAGATTATAGCAAGCAGGAATTAATTGAGCGTATTCAATACTCGCTTAACCATAGCGGCTATGGCAGCAAAACCAATTTAACAGGCAGTTTTAGGACTGAAAATACATTTAAAGCATCACCACGAGTGATATATGCCCGAAATATGGATGTAGCTTATATTAAAGGTGAGATTATTGAAACAGAGGGACACACGTCTCTTAAAGTCAAGATTTATCCGGATGGGGCTATGAGTTTAATGATTGTAGCGTCAATCATCGCTTTTCCTGCTTTAATAGTGGCGGCAATTTATACTAAAGATTTTGTCCCGGCAGTTGTTAGTGCCTTTCCCTATATTTTTACATCAGCGTTTGCTACCGCCGCAAAAAACGATTTAAAAGAATCGATAGAAATAACGCTGTATAAAATGTGGGCTAAGTAGTAATGCCCGCCATTGCTACATATTGCGTATTTTTAGCCGCAAATGGCGCTACACCCAATTTTAAAAGGCATAAGCAGGCCGCCCTTGTTGGTGCTGCTATTGCTATTTATAGTATTGTTGTTGGTGGGCAATGCCGGGCTATCGCTGTGGGACCAAGACGAGGCCGCCTATGCCGGTTTTGGCTGGCATATGAATGATACGGGCCAATACAAAATACCCTCTTTTCCGTGGAGCGAAGTACACCGCAAACCCCCCTTTCATTTTTGGTTGATAGCCATTAGCTACAAACTATTCGGAGCATCAGAGTTTACCACCCGCATACCTTCGGTATTAGCTATTTTGGCTTCGGTACTTATAGTGTGGGGCATGGGCAAAAAAATATTGGGAGAGAAAGGCGCTACCCTTGCCGCATTGGCTTTAATGAGCAATATTTTACTGGTAGCATTAGCCAAAATTAGTTTTACCGATGCTACGTTACTTTGCTTTGAAACACTGGCCCTGCTTAGCCTACTAAACTGGCTGCAAATAGGCAAAAACATTTACGCACTTTGGTGGACTATTGCCCTAGCCGGGGGCATGCTTACCAAAGGCCCTCCCATACTTATAGTAGCCTTGGGCACTTGCGGCTTATTGTTTCTTTTTAAAGGAAACCGCATAAAAGCACTTATAGCTGCCTTGCTAGCCATACCTGCTGTTTTGCCGTTATTTTTATGGGGCTATAGCACCAGCCTTACCGATAATGGCGAGTTTGTAAAATGGCTGTTAGATTGGTACGTGCTAAAGCGTGCATCGGGTACCGTGTTTGGGCAAACCGGCCCGCCGGGCTACCATTTAGCTATAGGCATACTGGCATTTATAGCTGTTTTGCCTTGGGTTGCAGGTTCAGTAAGCAGACAGGTAAAAGCCACATTTAGGGGCAACCCTGTAGGGGTAGTATTAACGGGCTGGTTGTTTTTTGGCTGGCTATTTTACGAGGCATTGCCTAGCAAGCTGCCTACATACGCATTGGCCGCTTACCCTGCATTGGCACTGGTTATAGGCAAGTATGCATCCGAGGTAAAAACAGATACGTTATTTAAAATACTCAACGGCTTTCGCTTAATTATATGGCTTTTGCTAGGCGCTGCACCTATTGCTATTGCCGGTTATATGGGCGATATACTTAGCGCGGTATTAGCCGCTATACTATTAGGCGGAATAGCCTTTTTACTTTGGCTAGGCAAGCGCAGCAACGGCAACAATGTGGTGCTTAAATTTATCAATGCATTTCTTATTTCTACACTGGCTGTGGGTAGCGTTTGGCTGTTTGCTATACCACAGGGCGAAGCACTAAGAGGAGGTTCTAAACACGCAGTAAAATGGATGAAAGAACATCCTGCAAAAAGCAATGCTGTGGCTATGAGTAAAAACTATCAACTGCCCAGTTGGCCTACCTATTGCGCGTGGAATGACTTGCAGTTTAAAGAGCTGAAGGAAGAAGAGTGGAAGGCCATCTACCAAAATAAAACCGTTGGCTATATGGTGTTTGATGATAGCAATATTGGCCGTTTTAAAGAGTTTGTGGGTAATGTTCCCGTAAACGATAAGGTAATAAATGCGTTTATTAGCGATAGGGGATAGATGGTTAATTACCACCTGATTAAGATAGAATAACTAGCGCGCAGCTATCCAACCCGCAGGGTTTAGCTTGGTTTTGCCTTTCCAAATTTCAAGGTGGATAACGCTGCCATCATCGGCATTATAGCCAACGGTGCCAATGCTTTGCTTGGCTTTTACCTTGCTGCCTTTTGATACCGATACGGAGCTTAAATTGGCATACACACTCAGGTATTCGCCGTGGCGGATGATGATAGCCTGCCCTGCACCGGGAATGTTAATTACCCCGCTTACTTCGCCATCAAAAACCGCACGCGCAGTAGCCCCTTTATCAGTCGAAATATCAACCCCGTTATTGTTTATGGTAATGCCTGTAAGCACAGGGTGGGGCTGTGCGCCATAGCTCGAACTGATAAAGCCTTTTTCAACCGGCCAAGGCAAACGGCCTTTGTTGCTCTCAAAATTTTGCGATGTTAGCTTAGCCTCTGGTGTAAGGGTAATTGTTTCGGTTTTTACCGGTGTTTTGGCTTTGGTTGTTTCGCCGCTTCCGCCTTTGGGTATTACCTTTTTAGGTGGCTCTGCCGATGCCCTTATCTCGTCCTCAATAATCTTTTTAATGGCATTTTGCAGCTTGGTGGCTTCGCCCTGCTTTTTCTTTATCTGCGCCTTTAATTCAGTTTCGGTTTTTTGCAGTTTTTTTACAATTTTTTCCTGCTGAATTTTATCGCCCGTAAGTTCTTTTTTCTGGTTTTCGTTTTGGTTGATGACAACAATTTTGGTGCTGCGGTTGGCTACAATTTGGTCGTTCAAAGCCAGTAGTTGCTTTTGCAGTTCTTGTATTTTCAAGGCTTGCGCCTTGCGGTATTTGCTATATAAATCAAGGTACTTGGCGCGTTTGTAAGCCTTATTAAAATCTTCGCCGGTAAGCAGGTAGCTAAGGGTACTGTTTTGGTTGCGAAATTTATAGGTGTAGTTTACAATGCGGGCAAACTCTTTCTTTAACGTACCCAAAGCCGTTTGCAGCGAATCGTAGGTATGTTGGTTGGCATTCATCTCCGCATTAAGCTGGTTAAGCTCTGTACTTAATGTATTGATGAGGTTTTGGCGCTGCCCAATTTTATTATTGAGCAGGTTAAGTTCTTTCAGCGATAAATTTTTGCTGTTGCGCGTAGCCTCCAACTGCTTGTTGGTATTGTTAATCTCATCTTGCAGCTTTTTCTTTTTATTCTCCAAATCCTTTTTACTGGTTTGGGCGGCAAGGTTGGTGCTAAGAAAGATTAGGGCAATAAAAAGTAAGAGGCTAGTCTCTAACCTCAAGCGTATAACTGGCCGGTATTGTAAAGGGGAGTGAACCAACTTTATTAAGCGTTACTTTTGAATATACGAGTTTTATGTGCGAGGGTTTCTCTGCCTTTACATCCACATCAATATGGTGCGGCACAGGTTGCCCGTCAATAACTACGAAATTAGTGTAGTTTACCTCCAGCTTGCGGTTGTGCTTAAAGTCTTTAATAAACAACTTATTCACCATAAAATTGGCCGGGTCAACCCAGTTGGCGTGTACTATTAAAAAAGGGTTTTCTTCCTCATTAATAGCTTTTTTAAGCTTGCGTTTAGGCAATGTGCTTAGCAAATACTTGTTATCGTCAACTGATGTTAAGTAGTTTTTTTGCTCGTAATACAAATACGTTTTACCCAGTAAAATAGACTGTACCATGTTATAATCAGCATCCAGCTGCAACATGTCGTTTATCATTTTATAGTCGCCAGCAAGGTATGTTTTGTTAATGCGGTTCATATACTTAACACTATCTTTAGTAATAAGCAGGCGAAAAGCCTCAATACCCAATATTGGCGATACAGAAATCCAAATTGCACTATCATTTACAATGCGCATGCTACAGCTAACCGAGTTGTGGCCTTTGGCCATATCGGCATCTACATCAATTTTAGCGCTTAGCGAATGGAACTTTAAATCTTTACTACGGATAATAGTAAGCAACGAGTCGGCGGGCTTATCTTCCACCAATTCCTTAGATGCTGTTACGTTTGTTGTATCGGGCGCAGTAGTTTGTAATACTACCTTTTGCTTGCTCTTACACGCAAAGGCCAATACAATTACCGTTATAGAAAATATATATGCTAAATTTTTCAGTCTCATTTGGTTGTTTACTTATACGGACAGTTGGAGGGGGCAAATGGTTTAATTAACCAAGCGTTTCTCCATAATTTTTTTGTCAAGGCCTTCGCTATCCTCGCCTTTTTCTTTGGCTTTTTTCCAGTATTCCAGTGCACTCTCAACATTGCCTAGCTTAAACTGTACATCGCCGTAGTGCTCTAAAATAGTGCCGTCGGCATCGCCGCCGTGGCTAAGGGCTTTGTCAAGCCATTCTTTAGCCTCTTTGTATTCGCCCATTACAAACAATACCCATGCATAAGTATCTTCGTAAGTAGCGTTGTTGGGCAATAACGTGTTAGCTGTTTTAGCCATTTCTTTGGCCTTTGGCAGTTTCTCTTTGCGTATAGACAGGTAGTAGCTGTAGTTGTTAAGCACGTAAATATTTTGCGGCTCAAGCGCTAAAGCTTTGTCGTAAAACTCATCCGATTTGGTGTAGTTTTTTTCGGCATTGTAGGCATCGCCTAAATACACTGCAAATTGCAGTTCCAACTGGCGGTTGTTGTATACCAAGGCGCCACCGTCGGTAAGGGCCTCAATGGCTTCTTTAGTTTTATTTAGTTGCAGAGCCGATATGCCTTTGTATAAGTACATCGTAGGCTGTGTGGGGAACAATTCCAACGCGCGCGAGCTATGCTCAAACATAGCAGGGTAATCGTTCAGCTCGGTATCGCAAACAAGTAATTGCTGCCAAACGCCAAATTTCGAATCGTCCTGCTCATTAACCCTAATAAACATAGTGCGGGCTTCGGCGTAGCGTTTGTCGCGCATTAAAAAGTCGGCGTAAATAGACGATGCTTTAGGGTCGGTAGGGTCAGCAGCAATCATCAGGTCTAGCAACTCGTAGGCCTGTTTTTTCATCTCTGCATCATGCTCACTAAGCGCAAAATAGCTGCTCAACACTTGCATTTTAGTGTCAATGTTTACCTGGTCGCTGCCAAATGCCAGCTTCAATTCATCAAACGATTTTGTTTTATCGCCTTTACCCCTGTAGTACTGCGATAACGAGTAATGCACCGGGCCGTTTTTAGGGTCAATTTCAATTATCTTGTTGTAAATAGTAAATGCTTTATCCTGCAAATTATTTACAAAATACATATCGGCCAAAATCAAGTAAAACGTAGGGTCTTTCGGGTTTAGGTCAATCATTTTTTGCACTTCGGCAGCGGCTTTATCCATGTTGCCCAGGCGCAGGTAAATGCGTTGTTTTTCTTCGCTTACCTCAGGTGTTATACCCATCAGTTGCTCAATCTTATCAAGGGCTTTAATAGCATCGTAAGGGCGGCTGGCTTTCAAATACGCATCGGCCAGTTCATAAGCATATTC
>JANOCJ010000142.1:0-3100 GCA_031412115.1 Flavobacteriales bacterium | reverse complement strand
TCTCGTTGTCGGGATTGGTCCAGTGACGGGGCAGGGCGCGCAGGTAGCGGTTATCTACCCTGCTAAACCATTTTACACGCCGGTGTACATATATATCGTGTACAAAAAAGTAGGCGGCGCCGTAGCCCGCTATACCTATTCCGATAAAAAATTTCCAGTCGAAACCTGCTGCCACGCCGGTCATAGTAAAAGCCATTGATATAAGGGCGAAGAACACCCCAAACCAATCGTTTTTTTCAAACAGGTGGTAGCCCGGTTCGTGGTGGTCTTTATGCAGGCTCCATAAAAAACCATGCATAATGTATTTGTGCGTAAACCACGCTACAAACTCCATAAATGCAAAAGCGCCTATAAAGCAAAATGTATTTATCAACCAGTTCATGAATTTTTTTAATATGTAACAAACGCAAGTATAGTAATTTTGTTTAATATTTGAAGTAAAAGATTAAACAAAAATAGTTAACACATAGATATAGAATGCATTATTGTTTGTTAAAAAATTGTTAAAACAGTTTTTTTCTAGCGAAGAATAATAAGCGAGATAAAAAACACTACCTGTATAGCATACAGAAACAACGCCATAGTATTGGCCTGCAATTGGTTTTTATAGAGAAAGAAGAAGCTAAACAAGCTGCCAAAGCCAAACCAGGCCAGGTAGTTTTGCAGGGGAACGGTATTGCCAACCCAATCCCAATAATGCAGGGCAATAGCGTTAGGCTCAAGGGCAAAATCGTAAATAACCATAAACAAGCCTGAGAGTAAGGCAGTGGGTAGCAATGAAACTTTAAACAGCCGGGCTATTTGCACCGAGCAATACACCATAAAAAACCAGTTGAGGCCAATAAGCAAAGGCACATCAAACAGCTTTGGTCCCAGTACATTACTGTAGCTGTAATGTCCAAAAATAACGCCCGTTTTTACGCCCACCACTTCAAGCAAAAAGCCTGCAACGACAATGGTTACAGCCTTAGCAATAAAGTTGGCGTTAAACCCTTTGTGGTAAAACAACAACAGCGTGTTAGCCATTAAAATATTGGTAACCGATAGGCCTACAAATAGGCTATGCGTTTGCGGCAGGCTCATACCCACAATACCCACAATATATATGATAGTGATAATGGCGTATATGTATAAGCTTTTGCCTTTCATTGCTTTTTGCGTAGGCTAAGTAATGAAAAAGTGGGGAGATTGTTTAGAAGTCATACAGGTGTGTTTAAAAGTAAATTTTTAACAGTAATTAAAATTCTCTAAATTTGAAATATGACACATACTATAACAACACCTATTGCCTATTTTAGATATTTAGAGAATCTAAAAAAACTAATCGGAATTGAGAATGTTTTTCCAATTCAAGACACAATTAATGATGAGGATATTAAACTGATTGTTAATAATGTACAATTTATTGACGATTCAATTTTTAATACAGGAGAAACAAAAAATACAGATGTTTATGGAATTGACAATATACATCATGTATTAGTTAATAAATACAAAGCTCATGTAGTTTTATACTTAGACATGTATTTTACAAAAGATATTATTCCATATCAATTTAAAACGCTTATAAATAGTTGCAATCCCACTACATTCTTTACTTTAAAAATTGAAAAATCTTTAAATGAAAATTTAGAAACATTTATAAACAGCAGCAAACAAAATAATTTTTTATGTTTGAAAGGGATTAGTTTTTTTGATCGTTTTCTAAATTTAAAGGAAGGAATTTCTACAGAAGGTTTAGAAATTGAAATTGAATTTTGGGCTACTGAAGATGGGATAAATATTGCAAAAAGCAAAGAAGGATGCATGGCTCCTTTAATTGAAATCAACTTAAATAGTGAAATCCTAGTTTGATATATATTATTAAGTGCGCCAGCCGCCTGCCAAAGGCAGGCATGCGTTAGGGATAGCAGCGGCAGCCCGCGCCGCAGGCGCGGCTAAAGCGGATAGCCCGACGGCATAGCCGTAACGCCCACATTTTCAAAATACTATACACTACCCACCAACCACTACCCACTAACCACTTTTTTTACTATCTTTGCTACCCTTTTTAAAAAAGCAATAGAAAAATGGAAAAGAAAGATTTTCTTAAGGAAACCATCCAACACATCGACATTAAGCAACACAACGTGGTGCCTATGGTTGATGCTATGAACAACATGGCTTTCCAAGCCCGTAACCTGGGCAATGCTGCCAACATCTTCAACATGATGCAGGAAGATACTGATTGTGGCGTGTATTTAACCCTTGCAGGTAGCCTTATATCGGCCGGCCTTAAAGGTGTTGTGGTTGATTTAGTGAAAAACAATATGGTTGATTGCATCGTATCTACCGGCGCCAACATAGTTGACCAGGACTTTTTTGAAGCGCTTGGTTTTAAACACTACAAAGGCACCCCGTTTGTTAACGATAACGAGCTGCGCGAGTTGATGATTGACCGTATTTATGATACGTTTATTGATGAGGAAGACCTGCGCCTGTGCGACGATACTATTGCTCAAATTTGCAATACCGTGCCACGCAAGCCACACTCAAGCCGCGAGTTTATTGTTGCTATGGGTAAATTTTTGGACGAGAACGAAAAATACGCTGCTTACCGCGAGGATAGCATAGTATGGCAATGCTACAAAAAAGGTGTTCCTATTTTTGTACCTGCTTTTTCTGATTGCTCGGCCGGTTTTGGTTTGGTTCACCACCAATGGCACAACCCTGAGAGCCATGTTTCTATCGACTCGGCTAAAGACTTTTTAGAGATTACCAAATGCAAATTGCATAACCTTGAATCGGGTATATTTATGATTGGCGGCGGTGTTCCAAAGAACTTTGTTCAGGATATTGTTGTAGCCACCGAAATTTTGGAGCAAGATGCCCCAATGCATAAATACGCGGTACAAATTACCGTGGCTGACGAGCGTGACGGTGCCCTTTCTGGCTCTACATTAAAAGAAGCTTGCTCTTGGGGTAAGGTTGACGTAGTTAACGAGCAAATGGTATTTGCCGAGGCTACTATAGCTATGCCACTTATTGCAGGTTACGCTTACCACAAAGGCGACTGGAAGGGCCGTACAGAGAAACGTTTTAACGACGTTCTTGACAAAGT
>JANOCJ010000141.1:0-3387 GCA_031412115.1 Flavobacteriales bacterium | reverse complement strand
GCTGGTGGTTGCTGCATTGTTAAGCAGCATATCGGTTTTGTCATAAATCTCGCGCACGCTAACCACCACATTGCCGGTAACAATTTGCCCGCCCTGTGTTTTAAATGCGTTGGGCTGAAAGGTAATAATAGCCCCTTTGGCTGTGATGATAGTATCGCCTTGCTGGGCCGCTACAACAAAGGTTTGTGTGGGTACGCCGTTCTGCTCAAAAAACTCATATACTTTATAATTATCCGTTTCGGTATCGCCATCTTTTTTGCAGGCGGCCAATGCAACGGCTAATATTGCTATACCCAAAAACAGGCTTATTTTGTTTTTCATACTATTCATTTTGGTGTTAGATGGTTTAGTTGGCTAAATGTTACAGGCTAACGCAAATAAATGCTTTTTAGTGTGCTTGGTTTAAAGATGGCTTTGTTGCACTTTTAGTTTTTTCGCTTTTAGTTTTTAGTCCCCTTCTTAACCTTCTCTTTACATCCTATTTACCAAATAATAACCTTGTTAACATTGGCGTAACGCGGGGGTAAAACAGTACCAATATAGCCGTGGTAGTTTTGTACAACGAAACACCACCTTATGAAAAAGTTAAGCGCATTGCTTGTTTTATTCTTGATTATTACAACGTTAAGCACCAAAGCCAGTGTTTTTCAAGCAACACCAAAAAACAAAGTTTATGGTAAAATTACCGATGCCAAAACAGGCGAAATTTTGTTTGGTGTAATAGTAACGGTTGAGGGTACTACTGTAGGCGCATCGTCAGATTTTGAGGGCGGCTACACCCTTATGGGCCTTGCTGCGGGCACATATAAAATTAAGTTTAAGCTGATGTCGTACAAAGAAAAGGTTGTTGAAGTTGCTTTAAAAGATGGCGATGTTATTGACCTGAACGTTAGCCTGGAGGATGCCGCTACCGACCTTGGCATTGTTGAAGTAACTACTACCTACAAGCAAGAGAGCGTAAGCTCATTACTAATAGACCAAAAAACAGCCGTTGCCATATCAGACGGTATATCGGCCGACGCTATAAAACGTAGCCCCGACAATAACACCGGCGAAGTGATGAAACGCGTTAGTGGTGCATCTATACAAGATGGCCGCTTTGCCGTTATACGCGGCCTTAACGACCGTTACAACTCGGCCTTTTTAAATGGCGCACCACTGCCTAGCACGGAGAGCGACCGCAGGGCTTTTGCCTTTGATATCTTCCCATCAAACATGGTAGACAAACTGGTTATAACCAAAACGGCCACGCCCGATTTACCTGCCGATTTTGCCGGTGGCATTATTAACATTGTAACTCGCGATATACCCGAAGATCCCTTCTTAACCCTATCAACCAACTGGGGCTACAATGCCATTACCACCTTTAGGCAACGCGCCTACAGCAATGGCGGCAAGTGGGATTGGTTGGGCATAGACGATGGCACACGCGGCTTAAACAGCGGCCTGCCAAGCACCGAAGATTTTAAAAATGCTACCCAACCGGGAGACTCATCTAAACTAAAATGGAGTAAACTTTTTAGCAACAACTGGGGCACACAAAGGCAGGCGTCTACCATGCCAAACGGTTCGTTTCAAGCATCATTAGGAACATCTATAAGTGGCGCTAAAAATAAGTTTGGGGTAATTTTAGCTTTATCATACAACAACAGCACACGCTTTAGCTTGGTAGACCGTAAGCAGAATGATTTGTTTGATAATAACGTTGACCTGCGCAGCTACCAAGACAGTGCCTTTAAACGCGAAGTACTGGGCGGTGCCTTGCTAAACTTTGGTTACAAAATTGGCGACAACCATAAAATAAGCCTTAAAAATGTATACGCTATAAACACCGAAGACCAAACAATATTGCGTCGCGGTTTTACAAATTTAAATGATTCGGCATCATTTCAGCAGGTATACAACACCGCCTTTTGGTACCAGCAAAACCAACTTAGCAGCAGCCAGTTGGTAGGCGAACATTATGTGCCGGGTATAAAAATGAAAATTAAATGGACCGGCGGTTACAGCCATGTATCGCGCAAAATGCCCGATTTTCGCCGGGTATCATACGCCCGCGAGTATGACGCCTATGGCGACTCTGCAAAAACAAATTATACTGCACAAATTGGCAACAGCGTGGTATTAGAGCAGGCGGGCCGTTTCTTTTCAAACCTAAAAGAGAATATTTACAGTGGCGGCTACGAGTTTGGTTTGCCTTTTGAGTTTATGAACTCGGCTAATTTTGAAACCAACTTTAAAGCCGGTGGCTTTCATCAATACCGCAGCCGCGATTTTAGTGCACGTTCATTCGGGTATGTATTTAAGCCTGGCAATGGCCTTACCAATGCCTACAGAGAAACTGCGTTAGATTCTATTTTCGACCCATCAAACTTTATTTACAAACGGTTTTATATTGAAGAAGCTACCAACCCTACTGATGCTTACACAGCTAGTAGCCTGTTGCATGCCGGTTTTATAATGTTTGACCAACGCTTTTTGAAAAACATACGTGCCGTATGGGGTTTAAGGGTTGAAAATTATAACCAAAAATTATCATCATTAGATTCGGGCGGCGACCCATTAAAAGTTAATACAACCAAGCTGGATTGGCTACCATCAGTAAACTTAACGTACGAAGTTACCAAACGTATGAACCTGCGCTTTTCAGCTTCTAAAACATTGTCTCGCCCTGAATTTAGGGAGATTGCCCCCTTTGCTTTTTACGACTTTAACCTTGATGCCGTTGTAGCAGGTAACCCTGCCTTGGAGCGTGCAACCATTGCTAATTATGATGTACGTTGGGAGTACTACCCTACCGGCGGCGAACTGGTATCGGCCACATTCTTTTATAAAAATTTCACCAACCCTATTGAGTTTATTAATGAGCCTAACGTAGGCGCAGGCAGCCGTCGCTTTGGTTATGCCAATGCATTAAGCGCTACCAACTATGGCTTTGAATTGGAGGCACGCAAAAACTTCTCTTTCCTTGATAGCCTTTTAAATACTAAAGCCTTTGGCAACTTTGTATTTTTTGGCAACTTTGCCTACATCGTATCTAAGGTTGATGTTAGCAGCTTTGGCGATGCCAGCACCGGCACACGCCCATTGCAAGGCCAGTCGCCGTATATTATAAACGCCGGCTTGCAGTTTAATGAACCTACTACCGAAATTGGTTTTAGCCTGATGGTAAACCGCAGCGGCCGCCGTATTGCGTATGTTGGCAACGCGCAAATGCCTAATATTTATGAGAACCCGCGTACCGTCTTAGACTTTCAACTTAGCAAACGCTTCTTTAAAAAATTGGATGTTAAATTTACCCTTGGCGATATTTTGGCACAACGCTTAATCTTTTACCAAGACCTTAACACTAACAAAAAATTTGATGGCCATGGCCAAGGCGACAAC
>JANOCJ010000140.1:0-15169 GCA_031412115.1 Flavobacteriales bacterium | reverse complement strand
AGAATCCGCATCGCAGGTAAGTTGCGGCGGGTCAATAACATATACTGATTGTGTATTGGATGTAGCCTGTAAGCCGGTGCTACAGCCCAGGTTTGAGGTTACTTGCAGGCTTATTACATCGCCATTGGCAATGTTAGACGTGGAGTAGGTGGGCGAGTTGCTGCCTACCGGCACATTGTTTAAAAGCCACTGGTAGGTAGGGTTTGTGCCCACACTATCGGCAGCGCCCGTAAACACTACAATTTCGTTTTGGCAAATGGTATCAATGCTGGATGTAATAGCTACGGTAGGCTGGTAAATATGCTCTAAATTAATGTCAAACGTATCAGGAAAAGAGGGTCCGCAGCAAGCGCTAACTGTTTGTAATATAATGCGGTAGTTGCCATCTGTAGGAAAAGCGTAGTTAGGCAATGTTTGGTTGCCTGCGCCATTTACGTTATCTGTAAAGCCGTTAGGGCCTGTAATGTCCCAGTTGTACGAATCGGCAGTAATAGAGCTGCTAAACGAGGCTGTTGCCCCTTCACAAATACTATCATCAGCCGATACAATGCTAGGTACCGGATTGGCCGTATTGCTGTAAATATCAAGGTAATCGGTAAAGGTGTAAGCTACGCCGTTGTTTACCATGGTAAAGGTTTTGCGGCCGGTAGTTGTGTAGGCGCAAACGGCAGATAAGCCGTATTGCGACGCAGGGGTTGCACCTGCCCCAAAGTACCATGTGGCCGAGCCTGTAGCGTTGGTGCTAAACTCAACCGGAACGCCTGTACAGCCCGATGATTTTACAAATATAACCGGCTGTTGCAAGTTGTTTATATTAAATTGCTGAACGGGCGTGCCGCCATCTTCGTACACCGTATAGCTAACGCCATCTGCGCCATCGCCGCCAAGGCCACCATTACCGCCACGTCCGCCTAAGCCGCCGTTGCCGCCTGCACCAATATCGCAGTTAAGCTGGCCGCCGCCAATACCGCCCAAGCCACCGTTGCCGCCAACACCACCGTTGCCGCCATTGCCGCCAAAGCCGGCAGCGCCTGCCGTAAACTGGCAATCTTTTACAAAGCCGTTAGCCCCGTTGTTGTAGGTATATAAGCAGAAAGAGCTGCCTGCGCCGGTGGCACCAATGCCACCTGTTCCGCCCTGGCCACCTTCGCCACCACCGCCGCCGCCTGCGCCTGCGCCGTTGGTGTTTGGCGGAAGGCCAAATAAAATATCGTGTGCTATGCCACCCTGTGCGCCGCCGCCGCCGCCGCCGCCGCCGCCGCTGCCGTTGGGCGCGGTAAGGCCAATAGTGCCGTTGCCGGGTGTGTACCAGCCGCCGGTAAACGTGCCTGTGCCGTTTATGCCGTTGGCTGCCGGGGCTCCATCAATGCCGCCAATACCGGCTGTTCCGTCGGTAGATATGGTGCGGTCGCAGCTAATGGAAATAACAGTAACATATACGCCAATGCCGCCATAGCCGCCGGGGCCAAAGCCCGGGCCTGCACCGGGCAAACCGCTAAGGCCATTATTTGTGTATCCGTCAAAAGGAAAATCGTAGCCGCCACGGGCACCGCCTTCGCCACCTTTGCCACCGGCAAAACTGCCAACAAAAGTACCTGAAGCGCCATTGCCACCACCCGTGCAGCACGACCCGTCTTCATCGCCATTTTGGCCTATTTGGCCGTTGTTGCCCGCTATGCCATTGGTGCCATTGGTGCCGTTAACACCGTTGCCTGCATTGCCGCCAATAAGTTTGCAGCGCACAATTTGGTAATCTGAACAGCCTGCAAGGTAAACGGTGTAGGTAGACATTGCATCGTCAAACGTGGTAAGTACGCGTATGGTAAGGTCTTGCAGGCGAAAGTTGGTTTTGTTGGTAGCTATAATGCCCACCAGCCTTCCGGGGTTGGTAAGCGGGTTGGTATTGTCGCGCAAAATAGTGGTAGACGAACCATTGCTTTTAACCCACGTAGAGGCGTTAAAACCCCCTTCAATGCTTACGTTGCTAACCAAGTTTAGGGCAGCCGAAAGTATATAGGTGCCCGATGCCATGTAAATTTTATTATCGGTACTATTGGCCAGGGTAAGGGCATAGGTAAGGCTTGCCGGGGCTGTTTTAGTGCCCACCGCGCCGGTGCTTGCACCGCCGGGGGTTACGTAAATAACATTGCACTGCTGTGCGTGCAGTTGCGCAAAAACGAATAAGAAAAAACTTATTGAGAGTAAACGTTTTAGCATAGCCGTATTAGTCTGTTTATTTCGACTTTTGTGGTACTATTTTTTTAATTACAATAGGGCGCTTCGAGTCGGAAATCAAAATTTGAAACCCGGCATAGAATAAAGCCCCAACGGCTAAAATTAGTAAAAAAACCTGAAGTATTTTTATTGATTGCAATTTTACCTTTTTGCTTTTATCGCGGGTTTTAACACGGGTTTTGGTACGCATCTTTTTGCGTATCTTAATCTTAATCTTCCGCCTTCCTTTCTCGTCTTTATCACTCGATTCGACAACGGAAAAATCGCCCGGAATATCTTTCTTACTATGGTAGCTTGGCAAGTCGCTCATGTGCCCGTTTTTAGCCCTGAACTACATACTGCGCCGTGGTGCGCGTGCGTTGCTCAAGCAATGTTGTTTTATTTTTCAATACGTTGTCAAACCCCTCTTTTACATTGCGTATGGTAATAAGTTGCAGCCCATTATTATAGCGCACTTTGTAGCTTTTTTTAAGCTCTTCAAGCAAACTTTCCAATCGTAACCCCTCATCAATACACACCGAAAAACTGATGGCAGAGTTCTGCATCAAATTTATCTTAATGTTAAAGGTATGAAATATTTTAAAAATCTGGCTCAAGTTGTCTTCTGCAATAAAGGAAAAGTCTTTTGGCAGGATGGAAATAAGCACCTGATTGACCTTAAAAATATACGATGATAACTGTGGTTGCATGGTAGCTTCACTTATAAGTGTTCCCTCTGCCGCAGGGTTTATAAATGATTTGACAACCAAAGGTATCTTTTTGTTTTCGAGGGGCTTAATTGTTTTGGGGTGGATAACCGTTGCGCCGTAATAGGTAAGTTCTATACTGTCGTAATACGATAGGTTTTCAAACTTTTCGGCTTCCGGAAAAAACTTTGGGTCGGCATTTAAAACGCCCGGCACATCTTTCCAAATAGTTACACTTTCAGCACCCAAACAATAGGCTAAAATGGCGGCAGTGTAGTCAGACCCTTCGCGGCCTAAGGTAGTGGTATAATTCTCTGATGTACACCCAATAAAGCCTTGCGTTACTACAATATTTTGGGTAGAAAATACAAGCTCGTTAGCTAGTTTTTCGGTCAGTGCCCAATCCACTTTTGCATCGCGGTAAGTGTTGTCGGTTTGTATCACATCGCGGGCATCAAGCCAAGTATTGGCAAGGCCTGCATCGCGCAAGTAGTGGCTTACTATTTTGGTAGATAATAACTCACCCGACGATACAATTTGGTCGTATTCAAAGTCGTAATCTTTAATAGGTTCATCTTCAATAGCCCAATCAAGCGCGCCAATAATGGTGTGTATTTCAGCGTAAACAAGGTGGTTTTTATCAGGAAATAATTCAGCAACAATACCCATGTGGTAGTCAATTACCACCTGTAGTTTTTCCTTTGCATTGCCGTTTTTGTAAAACCATGCTTTGGCCACTTCTTCCAACGCATTGGTGGTTTTGCCCATTGCAGACACTACTACCACCAGCTTTTGGCCGGTATAGCTTTTAAGAATATCGGCTACGTTTTTTACTGCCGCCGCATCTTTTACCGATGCCCCTCCGAATTTGAATACTTTCATAGCTTACTGCCCCAAATGCCGTAATTAAAATGGCTGATAGCGCGGGGCAAAAATAGGGCACTTAGGTTGATGTAGTACCTAACCTATAAAACATTATACGGTATTTTGCAGGTATTGCCTGTGTAGCGTTTGGTGAAAACGGTATACTATAAGGCTGCAACCCGCTACCAGTATGCCATATATAACCGGTGCACTATGGTAAGGCGCATAAAATGTAGTATACTTTATTAGCAGCCACATTATGGTTGATACTATACCTGCAAACACTAAACATGGGGGCATGGTATGGCCTATGTAGTTGTTGAAGCGTTTAAGGTCTTTTGGTAGTTTGTAGAAGATGGCATACCACCGCTCTTTTTTACCTAAAAAGCTGTAGCCTATAGTGTTGCTAAAGCTAAAGCCCTTTTCGGTTGGCAGCAGGTTCATGGGTTTAAACGTAGCTATGTAATAGCAGTAAATAACATAGGCTGTTAAGGCTGAAATTACCAGCAATAAAGGTGTCCAACCAAAACCTAAAACCGAAACCAGCGGATTGGCTTCTTTGCTTAAATCGGGTGTAAGTTGGTTAGTGCAGTAGGCATCAAAGCCACGCGTAAGCACTATAAACAGGGTTGTTAGGGTATATTTTGCGGTTTTGCTCATGCATACCTTTACGCAAAAAACAAAATATTATTGTGAGTTAATTACTCAATTTCTTTTTCGTCATCGGCTACTGCATTGCAGTTGCGCTCGTTTTTGTCAATTACGCTTTGGGTTATACGGCGCTCTAAAATGTGGAATAGTAGCGACAATATCATTAGCCCTGCGGTGCAAACAATAGGCACTAACACAAAGCCCATACCGGCCAAAATGCCTATGCCGCACATTACCCAAATAAACGATGCGGTGGTAACACCCGTTACCCTATCATTCATTTTAAAGATAACGCCGCCGCCCAAAAAGCCTACGCCTGTTACTATCTGGCCTATAATACGGCCGGGGTCGGAGTTAGGGAATGTTTTATGAATCATGTAAGCAATAGAGGTAAGTATGGCACAGCCTACGCAAACCATTACATTGGTACGTATACCCGCTACCTTGCTTTTTAGCTCGCGCTCCCAACCTATAATTAGCCCGCAAACAGTGGCAACCAATATACGTTGCCCAAAATAATTAAACCATTCCGCTTCATTCATTATCCGCAAAGATACATTAAATCAACGTTGGCTTAACATTAAATTAACATTGAATTGATAGGGTGGGGAAGAAACTTAAAACGACTGCAACTGCTCATACGTCAGTTTGCCGTTTACCCACTCAGGGTCGAGGTCGGCGTTAAATTTATGGTAGAAATTAATGGCGGGTTCATTCCACTCTAACACCTGCCACTCTAAGCGGCGCATGTGGGTGCGTTTGGCTTCGCGCACGGTTTCTTCAAACAGCAGTTTGCCAATGCCTGCGCCGCGCATAGCCTCCGTTACAACAATATCATCTATGTACATGCACTTGCCTTTCCAAGTACTGTACTTGGTAAAAAACAGCGACATGCCCAGAATTTTACCGTCTACTTCAGCTACAAAAGCCTTCCAAACAGCGCCGGGGCCAAAGCCGGCAGCGGTCATTTCCTCTAGGGTAACGGTTACTTCCTGCGGGGCTTTTTCGTATAGCGCCAACTCTTTTACAAGGGCCAGCATACCGGGTACATCAGTTACTATTGCGGGGCGGATTGTACAATTCATAATTCAGAATGCAAAATTCATAATGTATTGTGTGAGATATCAGTTACTTTTTTCAACACACCCCTTCAAATCTACCAAACGCTGCATTACATTTTTTTGAAGGTTTAGCTTAACAAAAGAGCCAACTAAATTGAATGGAAAATTGAGTTGAAACGAGTATAAGAAAGTTACTTCAGTTTGATTATTTGCAACCTCTTTAAAATTCCACGAGCCTAAAAATTGCTTAAATAAATAAGGCCCTTTGGTCATTTTTACAGCAGTAGATTTAGGCCTATTAAACGAAACATATTCGGTTTCCATACCTATATTATTATGCGCTACGCAATACGCCTTAACGCCCTTGCCGGCAGTGGTTGCACCACCCACAAGGTCGGCTTTAATTAAAAAGGTATCCCATTGCAGGCGTTTGCCATAATCTTGTGTATAGTCGAAAATAAATTCAGGGTTAGAGTTAATGATAATTGATTTAGCGAATTTAATGCTCATAATGTTCCCATAATTAACAACCCATCACTCCTAACTATTTCAGCACTCCCAACTCTTTACCAACCTTAGTAAATGCTGCAATAGCTTTATCTAAGTGGTGGCGGTCATGCCCGGCAGAAAGTTGCACACGTATGCGTGCTTTATCTTTAGCCACTACGGGGAAGAAGAAACCGATAACGTAAATGCCTTCGGCCAGTAGTTTGGTGGCAAACTCTTGCGCAAGCTTGGCGTCGTACAACATTACTGGTACAATAGGGTGTATGCCCTCTTTAATATCAAAGCCTGCGGCGGTCATAGCTTGGCGAAAGTATATGGCATTGTCCATCAATTTATCGCGCAGTTGGGTAGTTTCTTGCAATAAGTCTAACACGGCAATGCTAGCCCCCACAATAGCCGGGGCTAACGAGTTTGAGAACAAATAGGGGCGAGAGCGCTGGCGTAGTATTTCAATAATTTCTTTTTTGCCTGAGGTAAATCCGCCCATAGCACCACCCAAGGCTTTGCCAAGGGTTCCGGTAATAATATCTATTTTGCCCAGCACGTTGTTATGCTCGTGCGTACCGCGACCGGTTTTTCCCATAAAGCCGCTGGCATGGCATTCGTCAATCATTATTAGCGCATTATATTTTTCGGCCAGTTGTACAATTTTATCCAGCGGGGCTATTGAGCCATCCATAGAGAAAACGCCATCAGTAACAATAATGCGGTTTTTTTGCGCTTGCGAGGCTATAAGCTGGGCTTCCAAATCGGCCATGTCGCAGTTTTTGTAGCGGTAGCGTGCGGCCTTGCAAAGGCGCACCCCGTCTATAATTGAGGCATGGTTCAACTCGTCGGAAATGATGGCATCATCCTCGCCAAATAAGGGTTCAAAAACACCGCCGTTGGCATCAAAAGCAGCGGCGTAAAGTATGGTGTCTTCTGTACCTAAAAACTCCGATATTTTTTGCTCTAATGTTTTGTGAATATCCTGCGTACCGCAGATAAAACGCACGCTCGACATGCCGAAGCCGTGGGTATCCAGCGTTTTGTGGGCGGCCTCAATTACTTTTGGGTGGCTGCTTAAGCCAAGGTAGTTGTTGGCGCAAAAATTTATCACCTCGCTGCCATCGGTTAGGGTAATATCAGCGCCTTGTGGGGTAACAATAACGCGTTCTGATTTATATAAACCCGCCTCGCGGATGCCGGCTAATTCGCCCTGCAATTTGTCTTGAAAGTTCTGTGGATACATGCTGCGAAATTACAAATAAGCGGAGAGCCAAGAGCCGAGAACGCAGAGTTTTTTGCTTATGTTTGAAGATTATGCAAAATGAATACATAGAAACCAACCGCCAATCGTGGAATGAGCGCGTGGAACCCCATGTAAAGTCAGACTTTTACGACATGGACGGTTTTAGGAATGGGGAGACTTCGCTACGAACTATTGAGCTTGATTTGCTGGGCGATGTAAAAGGCAAAAGCATTTTGCACCTGCAATGCCATTTTGGGCAAGATACACTCTCGCTGGCCCGCATGGGTGCTGCTGTTACGGGTGTCGACCTGTCTGACAAAGCCATTGAGAAAGCACAAAATTTAACCACTGAATTAGGGCTTAATGCTGAATTTATTTGCTGCGATGTATATAGTTTGCCCCAACATTTAACCAAGCAGTTTGATATTGTTTTTACAAGCTATGGTACCATAGGCTGGTTGCCCGATATGGAGCAATGGGCGGGCATTGTAGCACAGTTTTTAAAGCCCGGCGGCAAGTTTGTTTTTGTTGAATTTCACCCCGTAGTATGGATGTTTGACGATGATTTTAACAGCGTGGCGTACCGCTATTTTAAAAGCGATGCCATTGTTGAAACCAATGAAGGTACTTATGCCGATACCGCAGCACCCATTAAAACCCAAACCATAAGCTGGAATCATGGCATGGCCGAAGTAGTATCTGCTCTGCTGAAAAGCGGCATTACTCTGGTTGATTTACAAGAGTATGATTACTCCCCCTACAACTGTTTTAGGGATATGGAAGAAGTAGGAGAGAAGCAATTCCGCATAAAAAAAATGGGCAATAAAATACCCATGGTGTATTCGGTAGTGGGGGAGAAAAAGTAATTTATCTAACAAAATAAAACCTGGATTTTTTACGTTAACTATGTAATGAAAGTCCTCTCCAAAATATACTTTCTTATCCTATATTTTCTTCTCGCGGCGTTGTGTGTAAACGCACAAACACCCGAGGAAGAAAGTGCAATTGAATATTACTATTCCAGCATATGGAGTTACGGTTTGGTTGGAGCAAGTCCGGACTTTTATAATGCCCGGAAAACAGTGGGCGACCGTTGGGGAGTGTATTACAATTATGAGGCAGGTTGCGTAGTAACACGGTCGGAGGTTGCTTCAATTGAAAAACATAATGAAATAACTAGGGAACATTTAACAAATAAGTTTGGCAAAGGTTGGGAAGAGCGTTTTAACAAAGAAGTGGAGCAGGAACGCATTTTGCAAGCCAGATTATTAGGGCTGATAAAAGCGGTAGATTATATCAAAGCAAGGAATGAATTATCGAAAAAGAAATACGGCGAAGAGCTGCGTATTGAACTAACCCAATGCAAAAACGGAATAGAGTACGATGTATTTATTACCGGCAGGATTGAGTTTATGAAAAAGCAATACCGCATGCCTATTTACGAACTTCGTATTAATAGCCAAACTAACGAAATAACGCTGCTTATCGATATGCCTGCTGTATATAAATAATTCTTTAATATTTAAAATTCTCCTGCCTTGTTTTAAATAATCAGTTTATATATCTTTAAACTTTCCATTTAATTCGGTTGGCATGAGAAAACTGTTACTCTTAGTGTTATGCATTGTATTTGTTGGTTCGGCCTATGGCCAAACCATTCAGCTGTATAATGAGGATTTTGAAGGCGTTAACGTACCCTTTACCATGAACGATGGTGAAGTAGGCACGCCTACAGGCTCTAACAAATGGACCATTAACAACTTGTATAGCGGTGCGCCGGTATACCCCAATACCACCCCGCAAGACCAAACAGTTAGCGGCACAATCAGCTTTGCGCCAAATAGCCGTTACCTGCACGTTCGCGATACCATTGTGCAGCAATTGCAGGGCACTGGCAATGCCAACTTCAACCCCGTTGTTACCAGCGATCAATTTGCATACACCACCAACGGCTTTTGTACGTTGGGTTTTACCGATGTTAACTTTACCTTCTTTTGGTTAAGCGAGGGCAACAGCGGCGCTTATGGCGAGGTATATTATTCGATAGACAACGGCCCTTGGGTACAAACGGGCCAATCGCAATACAAAAACCAAGACCTTTGGAAATACGAAATTATTACCGACCCGGCTTTTGATAACAAACCCAATGTGCGCTTTGGTTTTAGGTGGGTAAATGGAGCGGGTTCGCCACCGGCTACCATGTCGTTTGCTATTGATGATATAAACGTAGTAGGCACTTATGACCAAAGCAACCCCGTAACATTAACCATAACCAACATTACGCCAGTGCCGGTTTGCCAAGGCAATGGGGTGCTTTTATTCTGGCAATTGTCTCAGCCATTGTGCGACGGTATTTATCAAATTGAACTATCGGATATAAACGGCAATTTTGGCACCAACCCCACTGATTTGGGCGTTTTTCCTATTAATAACAACCAAACCACGGGGGCTATTTACCCCATTATACCCAATAATATAGCCCCCGGCACATGTTATAAGGTGCGGATAAACAGGGCATCGCCGGCGCCGCAAATTACGGGTGTTATAAGTATTTGTTTTGAAGTAGCCATTTGCCCCAATGTTATAACCACGCTGCAACCCGCTGTAACACGCGACCCTGACACTGTTTGTGCAGGCAGCGTTATTGATGTGCCATTTTACTCTACGGGGGTATACATACCCAACTCTAACATTTATGTAGCGCAGCTTTCAAGGCCCGATGGTACTTTTCCGCCTAACCCGCCCTGGACTGTTTTAGGCTCATTTCCTAATGGCGATACGTATGACCCGGCCCAAGGTTCGCCGCCGGGCAATGTTGCAGGTTTAATACCCGATACCGTTAGCGAGGGCTGTAACTACTACATTCGGGTAGTATCATACAACCCCGTAGCCACAGGGTCGTTATGGGGGCCTTTTTGCATAAAACATTGCGATATTGAGACCAATAATAAGCAGGATGTAAAATTCTGCATAAATGAAATTACAGGGGCTGATACTACCATATCGTACACCATACATAACTACGATAGTACGGCAAACTACTCAGGCACCAACCAGTTTTTAATACAGGTGCTGGATAAGCAGTCGCTGGCTGTAATAAACACCGGCGTATTGGGAGGTACGGTCAATTTTCAATCGGGCACACTTACCATTACTATACCCAACCTGCCGGGCTTATTAGGCATTGGCATGCAGCCGGGGTTGTATTATATACGGCTTATTGCTACCGATAGTGATATGCCATGGGATATTAATGGAACACTGGTGCGGCTTACCATTGGTGCGCCCAGCGCTTTTCCGCCTACTATTATACCCGGTGCGCCTTACTATTGTGTGGGCAATATTGGCAGCTATACCATTTCGCCATACAACTTCCAATCGCAGTATACATGGTGGTGCAACGGCATCAACAATGGCAGCCCTTTTCCGTGGGAATTTAACCCCTTGTTTGTAAACTTTGGCGGCGGCGGCACCTTATTGTTTACCGTGCGGGAAACTAACTTTGGCTGTTCAGGCCCGGTTTCAGATACCCTGTCGCACGATATTTTTGGCCCGCCCAATGTGGCTATTGTTGGCCCTAACCAGGTGTGTAAAGGCGATACCGTTACCTATCAGGTACAGTTTACCAATAACACGTATTATGAGTGGACGGTAAACACCTCTACCACTATTATTGATACATCTAACAACATTATTACGCTGGTGTTTGATAGCGCCGGTGTAAACAGCCTTAGGGTATTGGTTGTAAACCCATGCGGACAAGACCAAGGCAATAAAAATATTTTGGTTAAAAACCAGCCACCGGCCAGCGCCGGCAACGATACTACTGTTTGCCAGGGCACAACCGTAACACTGCAAGCCAACACCTTGCAGGGCGGCACATACACATGGGGCTTTGTAGACGGTAGTGTAATTGGCAACGGAAACCCTAAAGATGTTACACCCGATTCGGTTACGCAGTATTACGTTAAAGTAACTATAAACCCCGGCTGTAGTAGCTTTGATACTGTTACCGTGTTTACCGAAATACCTACGCCACCAACGCTTGACACAACTGTTATTTGCCTTGACGAAACAGCTACGTTTGATGCGGGTGCAGGTACCGGATATACATACGAATGGAGTACCGGCGATAGCACCCAAACCATTACTAAAAATGAATCGGGTACGTATACGGTTGATATTAGTGTACCGGGCGAGATTTGCTTAACAACAAAAACCTTTGTGTTGGATGTTGACACCTGTTATATACCGCTACAACTGCCCAACGTGTTTACGCCCAATGGCGATGGTAGCAACGATTTTTGGATACCGTATGCCGTAGGTAAGTTTGACCAGTTTGAGATATTGGTATACAACCGTTGGGGTACTTTGGTATATAAAACTACCGACCCTAAATTTATGTGGGATGCCAAAAATATGAACGGCAACCTTGTTAGCGAAGGCGTTTATTATTGGATTGCAACTACCCAATACCAAGATAAAAAACAAGACCTGCATGGCACAGTAACAGTGCTGGATGAGAAGTAAAATGCCCCCGTCATGCTGAGCGCGTCGAAGCATGGAGGGAGTACTAAACTTAATAAAAACAAAGCCCCGCAGCTATACAGTTGCGGGGCTTGTTTCTTTGACATGAGTGGCCGTTTTTATTTAGCCAAATGCTGTTTAATGCTGCTAATGGCCGATTCTATGCCACTGCGCTGGCTAACTAATATTTGTTTTAGGGCGCTATCGCCTTTCATTATATCAATAACGTCCGAATATTCTTTCAGGGCAAATTCTTCGCCCATAACGCATTCTTTTATAATAGCGTCGCGGTTGCCGCTGGTTAAAGCAGCTTTAATATCAATCCAAGCACGGTGCAATGCCCCAACCGGGCCGCCCATACCTTTGGGGTCTTGGTTGCCAAGTTCCCTAAGCTGGTGCTGTAGTTGGGTAATGTACCCATCACGCTCGCCCGACAGGCGCAGGAAAAGGCTTTTCAAGCCTTCATCTTTAACATCTTTAGCGGCATTTTCATAACCGTATTTACCATCTTCAGCCAGGGCTATTAAATGGTTTATCTTGCCTGATAGGCTTTGACCTTGATTTTCCATGATAAAATACTTTTTTAAATTAGTTAATGGAAAACACACGCAAAGCCCGAAATGTTCTCTGCAACAGTAAGTGGCTGGTAGGCAATAAATTACTACTGATTATAAGTGTTATTCTGTTACATCGTACCACATTTGCACCAATCCTGATAGGAATACAGCACTGTGCAAAAATTTAAGCTTTTGTTGGGGTCTATCTTGTTTAAATAGTTGCGCCCCATTGCCCACTAAATAGGGTATAATTGATATAATGTAACGGTCAATTAATTTCTGTTTCATCAGTTCGTGAACCAATTCGGCACCGCCATCTATAAAAATATTTTTGCCTTCGGCAGACTTTAATTGAGAGATTAAATCCGCAATATCGCCGTTGTAATATTCTACATTTTCATCGCTGCCGCTGCGGGTTTTAGAAAATACATAGCACTTGCGGCCCGCGTGCGGAAACGGTATGCCAAAACCCAACACCTTATCATACGTTTTGCGGCCCATAATTACGGTGTCTACGCTATTTACAAAGTCGGTATAGCCATAGTCTTCACCGGGGGTTTCTACAGTGCTTAAAAAGCCTAAATCATCATTTTCTCCGGCTATAAAACCATCCAAACTGGTGGCTATGTATAGAATTACTTTTCTCATCGGTTTTTAGATTAGGCTGCAAATGTAAAAAACAAAACCCCCGCCTTTGTTAAAGCGAGGGTTTTAATATTTAGCAGTAATTTATTACTTACTCAAATAGATTGTAATGCCGTTTAATGCCGAGGTTATGCCATTGCGTTGGCCTATTAATACCTTGCTTAAAGCGCTGTCGGTTTTAATGTTTTCCAAAATGGCTTCGTATTCTTTCAATGCAAACTCTTCGCCAGTAGTAAATTCTTTAATAATGGCTTCGCTATTGTGTGCTATTAAGGCTTTTTTCAAGTCTTTCCATGTGCGCAGTGTTATCCCAATATTCCCGCCATTCTCTTCCTCTTCAGCGCCCATATTATGCAGTTCGCCTTGCAGTTGCGATACATAGCCATCGCGCTCGGCCGACAGGCGTAGTAATATTTTTTTTAGCGTTGCATCTTCTGTTTCGTTAGCAGAATTTGCATACCCTAGTTTATCGTTTTTGGCTATGCCTATTAGGTAATTTATTTTGCTCGAAAGGGCTTGGGTTTCCATGGGAATAATTATAAGATAAAGGTGAAATACCTACTTGCTTAGTACATTTTTAATACCATTTAAGGCAGAGTTGATACCATTGCGTTGGCGTACCAATACCTTGCTTAAAACCATGTCGCTTTTAAGGTTATCTACAATGGCTTCGTATTCTTTCAGGGCAAATCCTTCACCTACAATACAGGCTTTAATAATGGCTTTTTTATCTTCCTCCATTAAAGCATCTTTCAAATCCTCCCAGTCGCGGTTTATTTCACCTACAGGAATATCTTTTACAGAGGCTTCGCCACCAAAGTAATCCAGTTCATTTTTCAGTTCGGTAACAAACCGTTCACGCTCTGTTGACAGGCCTCCGAATATCTTTTTAAGCGTTGCATCTTCGGTTTGTTCAGCGGCGTTTGCATAGCCTACTTTAGCGTCTTCGGCTATGGCTATAAGGTAATGTATTTTGCTTGGAAGACTTTGACCTTGAATTTCCATTGTACTTTTTTTAATTATACTATTAAAGAAAAACCCTCATCCACTTGCGCAGAAGAGGGTTTTATATTTTTTATCGTCATGGCGAGGAGTGAAACGACGAAGCAACCTCTGTGGTTATATAACCTGTGAGATTGCTTCGGGCTATGCCCTCGCAATGACGTTGTTAACTAAGCTACCTGTGCGCGGATAATGTTTAACGCGCCACCTGCCTTAAACCACTCAATTTGTTGAGCGTTGTAAGTGTGGTTGGCCAGTATCTCTTCGCTTGTGCCATCGGCATGGTTTAACACTACCGTAAGCGGTTGGCCCGGAGCAAATGTTGTTAAGCCGTTAATATCGATAACATCATCTTCCTGAATTTTATTGTAGTCTTCTTTATTAGCAAAAGTTAACCCCAACATACCTTGTTTTTTAAGGTTGGTTTCGTGTATACGGGCAAACGATTTTACCAATACCGCACGTACACCTAAGTGGCGTGGTTCCATAGCAGCATGTTCGCGAGAAGAACCTTCGCCGTAGTTTTCATCACCTACAACAATAGAGCCTATACCCGCTGCTTTGTATGCGCGTTGCACGGCCGGTACTGCGCCATATTCGCCGGTTAATTGGTTTTTAACCGTGTTGGCAGTGTCATTAGCAAAGTTAATGGCGCCAATAAGCATGTTGTTTGATATGTTATCTAAGTGGCCACGGTATTTTAACCATGGGCCTGCCATTGAAATATGGTCGGTAGTACACTTGCCTTTAGCTTTAATCAATAGTTTCAAGCCTTTAATGTCAACACCTTCCCAAGCCGCAAACGGGGCCAGTAGTTGCAAACGGTCAGACGTTGGCGATACAGCAATTTGTACGCTTGAACCATCTTCGGCCGGAGCTTGAAAACCGGCATCTTCAACAGCAAAACCGTTGCGTGGAAGCTCGTCGCCGGTTGGGGCTTCTAACATTACTTGCTCGCCGTTTTCGTTGGTCAAGTAGTCGGTCATTGGGTTAAAAGTTAAATCACCCGCAATGGCCAAAGCCGTTGTTAATTCAGGCGAAGCAACAAATGCGTAGGTGTTTGGGTTGCCGTCTTGGCGGGCGGCAAAGTTGCGGTTAAAAGAGTGAACGATGGTGTTTTTCTCTTTCTTATCGGCACCCTGGCGGGCCCACATACCAATACAAGGTCCGCAAGCGTTAGAGAATACCTCTCCTCCTATTTTA
>JANOCJ010000139.1:0-2825 GCA_031412115.1 Flavobacteriales bacterium | reverse complement strand
CATCGCGGTCAGCACGGTTGCTGGCTACTTTTTGGCCTTTTTTGCGTAAATAATCAACAGCTGCTTCAAAGTCGCCATTGGCCTCAGTAAGGGCTTTTTTACAATCCATCATGCCGGCACCTGTTGCGGTGCGTAGTTTGTTAACGTCGGCGGCAGTAATTGTTAATGTTGACATTTTATATCCTTCTTTAAAAAAATCCTAATTAATTAACTTTGGCTTTAACACCACGGCGTGCACCTACTTTTTTAACTGGAGGAGCTCCTTTTTTGCCGCCTTTGCCATCTTCTTCGTCAATACCTGCTTCGTAGTTCTTTTCAGTACCTACTTCTTCGTCCTCAGGCTTGTTGTCTTTGTCATGTTTACGTTCGGCAAGGCCTTCAGTAATGGCATCAACAATTTGCTTAATAACTAGCTCGATAGACTTTGCAGCATCGTCGTTAGCCGGTATAGCGTAGTCTACATCGTTAGGGTTTGAGTTGGTATCAACCATTGCAAAGGTTGGTATGTTCAAACGCTTAGCTTCAGCTACGGCAATGTGTTCTTTGTGTATATCTACAATAAACAAAGCGGCCGGTAGGCGGGTAAGCTCAGACACGCTGCCTAAGTTACGCTCCAATTTCTCACGTTCGCGGCTAATTTGTAGGCGCTCACGTTTCGAAATACCTGTGTAAGAAACGTCAGTCAACATTTTATCAATGGTGCTCATTTTCTTAACGGCTTTGCGTATAGTAGCAAAGTTGGTAAGCATGCCACCGGGCCAACGCTCGGTAACAAAAGGCATACCTATTTTCTTCACCTCTTGCGAAACGATGTCTTTAGCTTGCTTTTTAGTAGCTACAAACAACACTTTTTTGCCAGATTTTGCAATCTGTTTCAAGGCTGCGGCAGCTTCGTCAAGCTTAGCTGCGGTTTTATTAAGGTCAATAATATGGATACCACCTTTTTCTGTAAAGATGTAAGGGGCCATATTAGGATTCCACTTGCGTTTAAGGTGACCAAAGTGGACACCGGCTTCAAGCATTTCGTCGAACGATACTTTTGACATACTGATTGCTGAGTGTATATATAAATATTAACGTTTGCTGAATTGGAAACGACGGCGGGCTTTTTTCTGGCCCGGTTTTTTACGTTCCACCATGCGGGGGTCGCGGGTTAGCAAACCGGCTGCTTTTAATGGCGGGCGGTTGTCTGCATTAACTTCGCAAAGGGCACGGGCAATACCAAGGCGTACTGCCTCGGCCTGGCCTGTGATGCCACCACCGGCAACGTTTACAGTAACATCAAATTTACCGGCAATGCTCAAAATGTTGAACGGCTGGTTAACCGAGTTGTGTAAGTTTACGGTAGTGAAATATTGTTTGTAATCGCGTTTGTTTACGATAATTGTGCCGTTACCCTCTTTCATAAAGACACGGGCAACAGCAGTTTTCCTACGGCCTAAGGCGTTTATTACTTGCATATTATTTTAAGCTGTCAAGGTTAATTACTTGTGGTTGTTGGCCTGCATGTGGGTGGTCAGTACCTACGTACACATAAAGGTTGCGCTCTAGCTGGCGTCCCAAACGGTTTTTAGGCAACATACCATGTATAGCGTTTTCTATAATACGCTCAGGTTTTTTGCGCAAAAGTTCGGCCGGGGTAGCAAAACGCTGTCCACCGGGGTAGCCGGTATGGCGTGTATACACCTTGTCATTTACCTTGTTACCGGTAAATACAATTTTCTCGGCGTTAATGATGATAACATTATCACCACAGTCGGCGTGAGGCGTAAAAGATGGTTTGTACTTGCCGCGCAAAATTTTGGCAACTTTAGTACACATACGACCTACAACTAGGCCTTCGGCGTCTACAATAACCCATTTCTTATCAATGGTTGCTTTGTTTGCCGAGATGGTTTTATAACTCTGAGTATCCACTTTATTAACTGTTTTATTAACACTATCCCCAAAAAGGGCTGCAAAGCTATAACTTTTTTTTAAAGTGGACAAATTTTTATTCGGCCGAATTAAAAATAATGCAAGTGTGCTGGTTTTGAGCAGCAAAGGTAGCTATATTTGACAATCATTCAACCAATTAGACCAATGAAGAAACTTGTTATTGTTGCCTTTTTACTGCCAACCGTATGGCTTAATGCCCAAGCCATAGAGCAAGATTGTGTAAACGCTATACCCATTTGCGATTCTATTTATGTTCAACCAAACTCGTATACAGGTTCGGGTTATGTGATTGATGAAATAGGTCCGGGCATCTGCCTGGGCGCCGGCGAATTAAATGCCGTTTGGTATAAATTAATAACAACATCGGCCGGAGATTTAGGCTTTAATATTATACCCAACGATATTGCTGAAGATTACGACTGGGCTGTATTTAATTTAACAAATGGCGCTTGTGGCGATTTAAAAACCAACCCGGCGCAGTTTGAAGTAGAATGCGATTTTTCGGGAAGTACTTTTCCTTCATCTGTTACAGGGGCTAACGGCGGAAGCAATTCGCAAGACGAACCCATGATTTCGGTATTGCCCAACAAGTTATATTATATATGCATTACTAACTTTTCAGGTACTCAATCGGGCTATACTATCGATTTTTCCATCTCTACCTGTGGGCTCGATTCTTGTCTTACTCAGGTTACTGTTGGTATTGCGGAAAAGGAATCTACTATTGAAGCAACCCTTTTTCCCAACCCCGCAGGCCAAAACATCAACTTGGAAGTATCTAACCTAAAACCTACCGAGGGTTACACACTAGCTATTTACAACAGTGCCGGGGCATTGGTAAAAGAAGAGAATTTGCAACAACAGCAAGCCACATTAAATGTGTCGGC
>JANOCJ010000138.1:0-14755 GCA_031412115.1 Flavobacteriales bacterium | reverse complement strand
GCAATGTCTTTTTCAATTAAATTATCTAGCAAAAATGTTTCTAAAAGCGCTAGTCTTGCCTCAATACCAAGTTCAGCAAAAAGGGCATAGCTAAAGTCAACCCACTTTATATTTGTGAGTGCCTGCGCGTAATCCGGGGCCAACTGGTTCAAATTCTCTTCAAAAAATTGGTTTACCCCCAAGGGCTTAAAAATAACGGCAATCTCTTCAAAATTACCCTCGTAATTAACAAACAGCGGATTAGTGTATTTGCCAATTATTTCGGCACAGCAGGTAGTTAAATTTTGGGGTTGTTGATTGACATGTATTTGAAAATTAGTGCGGGTAACCTCAACACCTTTAAAAAATGAAATGCCTGTATTTATATGCGGAAACACAATATAACTAAACCGTTGGGGTTTATCATCGGCATAAACATAAAACATATCTATATACTTTTGAAGTATAACAGACTGGGGCTTAAAGGTATGTAACACTGCTAACGATTATTTAGCAAAGATACAACAGCTATGAAAAGATACTATTTAGTAAATTGACAATCCCTCCCCCTCATTTCATTCGGGTACTCCCTTTACAAGAGAGAGCTTTCTGCAAAAGTACAAAAACAAAAAAGCCGCTATTGCTAGCGGCTTTTTGCTCCCCGATCTGGGCTCGAACCAGAGACCTAATGATTAACAGTCATTCGCTCTAACCAACTGAGCTATCAGGGAATCTTTAAATTAAGGGTTGCAAAAATAATAATTATCTTTTATCTGGCAAATCTAAAATGCACTTTTTTTCTAATTCACTATCACTTTTAGGTATTCGGTGGTGCTTTTGCCCTCTATTTTAAAGAGATACAGCCCCGAAGCCACCTCCACGGAAATTTTACTTGTACCCTCATTTAGCTGCGTATTATACACCTGTTGGCCCGTTGCCGAGTAAACGGTAACATTTATTGCCTTCTGTTGGGTACGAATAAAGAAATCGCCGTAGCCCGGATTAGGGAACACCTGAGTAGCGGCAACAGTCGTTTCTTCCAGCGCATTAGGCTGGCCGGTTATGTTTATATCGTCAAGGTACAGGTTATTGCCGTAGGCGTTAATTCCCGCAAAGCGGAAAAGTACCGTATCGCCAATGTAGCTGCTTATATCATGGTTTTTTTGTACCCATTCGCTGCAATTGGTAGGCGCAAAGGCATCGGTAGTGGGGTTCACCGTAGTTAATGCAGTGCCCGATGCTTCAAACAACGTTTGCCAACTTGTGCCGCAATTGTTTGATATTTCTACCCTAAAACCATCGTTATAGTCGGGGTAATTGGCATAAGCATAGTAATACGTTATCTGCGGGCTTATCAACCCCGCCAAACTTACCGGCGGCGATAAAAGCCAAGCCTCATCGCCGGGATTTTCAATATAATAGTTTTGTACGCTAAGCGCCTTGGTGGGCAAGCATTGCGGGCCTTGGGTAACATCAGCCAACGACCAGTTAATGGTATTGGAGCTCAACAAGCGCCAGCGGTTATCAGGAAAGCCAAGGGCTTCAAAATCTTGCACTAGGTTTACCGTATCGGCCGTGGCAATGTATTTTATAAATGAATTAAGCGTTTGGCTGTTGTTTCCATTTACATCGGTAACGGTAAGTGTTACATTATAAAAACCGGGCGCACTATACGTTACCGTTGGGTTTTGGTCGGTAGATGATGTTGGGTTGCCTCCGGGAAACGACCATTGCCAAGCCGCGCCCTGCGCACTCATAGCCGAATTATCAGCAAAATGCACTACGTTGTCAAAGCAGTCTACTACAAACTTATCGGCTGCTATTTGTGCTAGCGGAGGGTTGGTCAACTCTACCAAAGGCGCTTCGTAAACGCTGCGGTTAGTGGCATTCCATACTACGCCCTGGCGGTAGTTTATAGCCAGTTGGGTAGAGAAAGTGCTGGCAGGCAGCCCGCTATTATACAGTTGCCACGCTGCTGATGCGTTGTTGCGGTAATATACTGCGCGGCGCGTGCCCACCCAAACGCCGCCATTGGTGCCGCGCTGGTATTCAATATTGGTAATGCTTTCGCCGGCAAGGCCGGTGCTGTAGTTTGCCCATGTTTGGCCGCCGTTGGCCGATTTAAAAACCAAATAGCCATCCATGGTTGAGGGATACCCCTCGTACTGCGAGGTGCGCGCCAGCCAAACCGTGTTAGGGTCGGTATCGCTTACGGCAATATCATACGGCACCCATATATCGCCATTAATAGTGCCACTTGCGGGTGTTATATTGGTAAACGATTGGCCGCCATTATCGCTGCGCCATACGTGCTTATCGCCCCACCAGTCGGTAAATGTGCAAACGTAAATTACGTTTGGGTTAGATGGGGCAATCTCTACTGATGTTACCTCCTCGCCAAAATCGTAAATGGTTGATGCGCCCGCGCCTTCACCATCGCTTTTTACCAGCTTGGTTTCGTTACCGTAGTAAATAATATTCTGGCTATGGGGGTGAAATTCGTAGTTGCTCGATTGGCCTATAATGTACGATGCGTTAGGTTGCTCAGGAAACGAGCCGCCTTCCAACGGCACAGTGCGGTTGCCCGATAGTACCGATGTGCCATAATCGTGGTACACTTTTCTATCATTGGCAAAGTTTACATACCCCCGAATGTTATCGCCACCCATGCAGCTAAGCCAGCCATTTTCGTAAGTATCCTCGTCTTTTAATAACGTGCCGTTGTGATACGTGCCGCCCAGCATTACTTTGTTATTTGATGCCGATGCGCCAAAGCCCCAAAAATCAGTGCCTTCAATGCCCTTCATGCGGCGGTTAATGGTATCGCCGCCGGTGGTTGAGTAAAATATACCGCCGTCGCAGCTTATCCATAAATCGTTGCCATAAAACCGTATATCGTGAATATCGGCATGTACATATTCCACCTTCTCAGGCTCGCTCCATTTTGACGGGCAGGTAAAAGTAAAACCACCGTCGGTAGATACCCAATGGTTAACGCCTGCAACGTGCACTTCCAGCGGGTTGCTGTCCGACACATCCATTGCCAAATCGTAGTAATATTGGCCACCATCGTCCTGCCCTTGGTCGTCCCAGCCCATCATGTTAATATTATCGGGCGCAGGTACGCCGCCGGGGCCAACACCGCAGCAGCGGAATGTCCATGTTTGGCCTTGGTCGCTACTAAAATAAATACCGTACAAACCTGTGCCACCATTGGCATTGCCGGTGCATAAGGCATATACATTATTTGGGGCAGATGGTGTGGTAGCTATTTCGGTACGTTTTTGCTCATCGCCACCGGCGGGCACAGGCCAGCCATTGGTAATGGTGGTAAAACTAACACCGTTATTTATTGAGCGGCGAAACAGCGTTGCATTGCCCGACTGCTGAATCAGGTAGACAATATTGTTGTCGTTAGGCTTCAGTTCAATTTCCTGAAAATCGCCCGAATAAATTTCTGTCCAATTGTCGCCACCGTTGGTGCTGCGGTAATACCCTTTATCTGAACTAAAAAATGCAACAGACGGGTTGGTAGGGTCAAATACAATATCGCGCACATCATGCTCATCGGGGTTGCTGCCGCCAATAGTAGTAAGTACCCAATTGGTACCGCCATCGGAGGTTTTGTAAATTTTACCGTCGCCACCAAACAGCACAATATTGGGGTTTGTAGGGTGTATCTCTATCGAAAAAACATAATTAATCATCATGCCTTTGGTAAGGCAAACCCAGTTAAGGCCTTTGTCTATACTCTTCCAAACACCGGCATTTGATGTGCCTGCATATAAAATATTAGGGCTTGATGCCGATTGCTCGGTAGTATATACATGCGCCGCGCCGGGGGCATAGCTGCGGCTTTCGGCATCTTTATCAAAATCGTAAGGGCCAATGCTTTGCCATACCGCGCCGCCCTTGCTTTGCATAGTTTGCAAATAGTTTTGCCGGTTCTGTTGTTGGGCCAAATCTTCCGGCGAGCCTTTAGGATAATTATACGGCACACGCGAGAAATTGCGCAGCCAACGCTTGTAGTATTGCGTATGTTGATTTTTTACAAAAGGGTGCGTTTTGTAATAGGCTTTATACTCGGCTACCACCTTACCCGGGTCGGGGTTGGGAGAATATAACAATTGCGCCCAATGGGGCAAGTTGCTTTGGGTAGATTTACCGTAGGGAATTTCGCTTTGTGCATTAAGCCCAAAAGCCAGCAGCAGCATTGCTGAAATAAGGAAAGACTTTACCATAAATGAGATTGAATAACAAAGTTAAGGTTTTTGCAATAAGCAAAAACCGTCATCCCGAAGTTTCGAGACGGGGACTGTTGAGATGAGATTGCTTCTGCCTACGGCATTCGCAAAGACGGCGCAGAATCACCATCAAACACCTCTAACATCTCATTTGCCGAAATACATTCAGGCAAACCCAAAATAACAGATAATTCGAGATAGAATTTTTCTGGTGTTTCGCCATTCAGTCGGCGCTCGCGCAAGGCGGTTGCCCCTAGCGATTTGGAGAGCTTCTCGCCCTCGGTATTTTTAAAAAGTGGGTGGTGCAAAAATTGTGTTTGGCTAAAGCCGCTTAATGCCGGAATATTTTGCGCAATAAAGCATTGCGCTGCGGTAGAGTGAAGCAAATCTTGTCCGCGGACAATAAAGTTGATGCCAAAGTCCACATCATCAACCAACGAGGCTAACTGATAAGCCACAACGCCATTTTTGCCCCGCACTACAAAATGGCGCAGGTGTTGGTATAAGTCAACGGGGCCGAAATCATTCCAAACATCGGTAAAGGTTATGGTAGATTGCCCTTGCGGGGTGATGATACGCAAAGCCGCTTCGGGGGTATCAAAAGGCAAATTAAATTGCAGGCAATGCCCATTGTATTGACCATCAACAGCATTTTCTATTACCTGCTTACGCGAGCAGTTGCAGGCAAAAAGCAGATGCTTTTCTTCTAATTCTTTTAGAAAATGATTGTACCGTTCTAAGCGCAGGTGCTGCGAGTGGTTTTGGTAAAAATCATCTACCGACTGCGGCCCGGTATCATAATCAAGCCCCAGCCAGTTAAGGCTTTCAAAAATATCGGCTACAAATTCGGGACGGGCGCGTACGCCATCAATATCATCAATACGCAGCCGTATGGTGCCTCCGCTTTTGCGGGCATATAGCCATGTTAGCACAAATGAAAATGCGTTGCCCACATGCAAATACCCCGACGGGGTAGGCGCAAAACGGGTATGTAGCGGTTGCGGCATTACCCTTTTCTGCGTATCTCGCCACATATAATGGCGGTGCTTACGGCAACGTTTAACGATTCGGCTTTTGAGCCTGTAAACTGCGGTATGGTAATTAGGCTGGTGGCCAGCTTCTCTACATCGGCGCTAATGCCGTGGCTTTCGCTCCCCATAACCAACAGGCAGGGCGCTTTTATCTCTTCGCTATACAAATCTTTTCCGCCCAAAGTAGCCGCGTAAACAGGCTGTTGCGGGTGTTGTTGTTTGTAGCCGGTTATAAATTCTACCAAATCGGCATAAAAAACATTTACCCTGAAAAATGAACCCATGCTGGCCTGTACCACCTTTTGGTTGTGGCTATCTACCGTATTGGGCGAGCAAACAATGGTGCTGATGCCAAACCAATCGGCTATGCGGATAATGGTACCCAGGTTGCCGGGGTCAGCAACGTTATCAAGCGCAAGAACCATTTTGCCATTTAGGGTGTTCACCTCCAACACTGTTTCAGTTTGATGCACTACGGCAAGTACTTGGTTAGGCGTATTGAGTTGCGATATGCGTTCAAGCTCCTTGGGGGTAACGGCAGCATAATTGGCATTCAGCTTATCAAGCAACGGCTGGCGGGCATCAACCCAATCTGCAACAGCATATATGGAATGAATTTTGTAACCCGACAAAAGCAATTCCTCTACAGGCTTTACTCCTTCTACCGTAAAGAGTTTTTCGCTGCTGCGTATTTTTTTATCAGCAAGGGAACGTATAAACTTAATTCGGTTGGGACTGAGCATGTGTGGGGCTTTAATGTTATTTTTGCCGGTAAAGACAATTGTAAAGGCAGCTAAAATAAGCCAATTTTAATTTATGACGCAGCGCACAACCACTAATAACTATATGCTAAAGGGCAGTATGCTGCTGTTTGCACTGCTTGTTATATGGGGTTGCAGCCCTACGCGCAGGCTGGGCCCAAATGAAAAGCTGCTGAATAAAGTTTACATAGAAACTGATAAAAAAGAAGTTAGCGAGAGCGAAGCGCGAAGCTACCTGCGCCAAAAACCCAACCGCAAGCTGCTTGGCTTTTGGCGTTTTTACCTTCAAATATACAATACTGTTGACCCAATAAAGGCCGATACTGCCAATGCCAGAAAGCTACGCAGAAAGGAGTTACGCATTGGCAAACGCGAAGCCCGCCGCAACAAACGCTGCGAAAATCGCAAAGCACGCACAGGTAAAGAATGTACCCCGCGCGATAAAAGGGAAGCTATAGAAGCTAAATCGTTTAGAGAATGGGTAATGGGCATTGGCGAACCGCCAACGATATACGATTCGGCAGCTACACCGGCATCTATTGACCAAATAAAGCAATACCTGTTTAACAACGGTTACTTTTTTGCAACCGTTACCGACTCTACCGTTGATGTGGCCGACAAAAAGGTAAACAGCTATTTTAAAATTAAGGCCGGCCCACGCTACAGTGTGCTTAGCATTGCTTACGAAACGCCCGATACTACTATTAAGCGCATTATTACCGACTCTGAAGACGATAAATTTGTACGCGCCGATAGGCCATTTGATGCCGAAACCATTGGATTGGAACGCGACCGTATTACCAAGCTGCTAAAGAATAAAGGCTACTACTTTTTTACTAACGAGTTTATACAGGTAACCGCCGATACCGCCTTAAAAAACACCACCTGCACGTTGGTGTTTAACATTAAAAACCCACGGGTGCCTGTACCGGGCTATCAGGATAGTACCATAGAAACCACCCACAAAATTTACCACATACGTAATATTATTGTTAATACGCAATATAGCGCGGGGCGCGATGATTACTCATCATACAAGACAAAAACCTATGTAGATACTAAGCTTAGTGCCACTAAGCGCATACCGGTAGAGGTTGACTTTTTATACCCCGATAGCGTTTACCTGTTTAGGCCAAAAGCCCTTTACAACCATATTATTATTAAAGAGGGTGATATTTATTCGGACACCCGCCTTGACCTTACCCTTACCCGCTTGGGCGATTTACGGGTGTTCAAATTCATCAACGTACAGTTTAACCCAACTGATACCACAGCCGATAATGCGCAGCTAGACTGCTATATATTGCTTACCCCCAGCATGCGCCGCTCATTTGGGGCTGAGTTGCAAGGCACCAACACCGGTGGCAACTTAGGTATTGGTGGCAGCGTTAGCTTTATCAACAAAAACCTTTTTAAAGGGGCCGAATATTTCGAGTTTAAAATAAAAGGCGCGCTGGAGGCGCAGCGTGTGGTAAACGAGGATATTGATGACAATATCCGCAACTCGCCTTTTAATACACAGGAAATTGGGGCCAGCTTAACGCTGAATATTCCCAGCGGAGTATTTCCAATCAACTATTTTGTACATAAACAATCTAGAAACGTACGCTCGCAAATTACTACCGCATACAATTACCAACAGCGGCCGCAATACCTGCGCAACCTATACTCGCTAACCTTTGGCTGGAGCTGGAGGCAGAACAAGCGTATGAACATTACCTACAACCCTATTGAGATAAACTATATACGGGCTACGCTAGATGGGGTGTTTGAAAATTTATTAAAGGAGAGCAGCCCGGTGTTGTTAAGCAGTTTTCAGGATGCAATGATTGAGGATGGAAGGGTATCTATAACCTGGACCAACCAGCAAACAGGCAAACGTAGGAACTATATTTTTTGGCGCATAGGGTCGGAGTCTGCCGGTTTATTGACCAACGTATTTGCTAAAAAAGCAGATGCAACGGAGAAAATTCCTTACAACCATAGGGTGATTTTAGGCGTACCAAATGCACAATATGCCCGTATTGATTTTGAAATTTACCCGAATATTTATCTAAATGATAAAAATGCATTTGCATTTAGGGGCTATGTAGGTGTAGGCAAAGCATACTTAAACAGCCAGGCGATACCATTTGCAAGGGCATTTTTTGCAGGAGGCTCAAACGGTATGCGTGCTTGGATTCAGCGCTCGCTTGGCCCCGGTATATTAGATAAAAGCGACACACTAAATCAAATTGACCAGGTAGGTGATATTAAGATTGAGTTTAATGCCGAGTACCGATTAAAAGTATTCAGCTTTTTTGAAACCGCATTGTTTGTTGATGTTGGTAACATTTGGCTGATAAAGGATGTTGACAATAGCCGCCCCGGTGGTGTATTCAAACCCAACACTTTTTACAAGCAATTTGGGGTTGGCTATGGTGCCGGCCTTAGGTTAGATTTAAGTTTCTTTTTACTGCGTTTAGATTTTGCCATGCCCCTGCGCGACCCCGGTATGCAGTACAATAAGCTTTGGTTAAGCCCTAAATTTGACCGCCTTGCATTTAACCTTGGCATTGGCTATCCGTTTTAGTATGCAGTTTGCCGATGTTATATTGCCCCTGCATTTGCGCAAAGCGTATACCTATGCCGTTCCGCCCGAGCTGCAAGGTAGCCTGTTTGCAGGCCAGCGTGTTGTAGTGCAGTTTGGCAAAAGTAAGTTGTATACTGCTATAGTAAAACGCCTGCACGATATAGCCCCTGTGGGCTATATTCCTAAAGAAATAATTTCGGCGCTGGATAGTAAGCCTATTGTAAACCCACAACAGCTTGCGTTTTGGGAGTGGATAGCCCATTATTATTTGTGTACCGAAGGCGAGGTAATGAACGCTGCATTGCCCGCAGGCCTTAAGCTACAAAGCGAAACGCAGATTACTTTTAATGCCGACGAAGCTGAGCAGGCTATGAATTTGACAGAGAAAGAATATGCCGTTTTAGATGTGCTACACAAGCACACCATTATGGGCATTGACCAACTAGCAAAGGTTACAGGCTTTAAAAACATACAGGTAATAGTAAAAGGGTTGCTGGAAAAAGGCGTGGTGCATATACACGAACAAATTAAAGAACGCTACAACCCCAAAAAAGAAATACTAGTAAAATTAACGGCTGAGTATGACGATGAAGAGGCCCTAAAAGCATTGTTTGACAAGCTGGAAAAGCGCTCGGCTGCGCAGTTAGAGGTGGTGATGAGTTACATCATGCTATCAAACCGCTATGGCAATAAAGCCAACATGGTGCGCAAGGCAGAGTTGGTAAAACACCTGCCCGAATGTTGGGCCAAGATAAAAGCGCTAGAGAAAAAAGGTGTTTTTGAAATAGTGGAAGTTGAGGCCTGTTATGATTACAACGCAGGTGCCGCGCCACTTATAAATACCCTTACCGATTGGCAGGCAGAGGCTTTAGCATCCGTTAAACAGCAGTTTGAAGAGAAGGATGTGGTATTGCTGCAAGGCATTACATCAAGCGGAAAAACAGAGCTGTATGTAAAGCTGATTACTGAGACCATTGCGCAAGGCAAACAGGTGCTTTTTTTAATGCCTGAGATTGCACTTACTACGCAAATTATATCGCGACTTAAAAAAGTTTTTGGTACTAATATAGGCGTGTACCACTCGCGTTTTAATGAGAGTGAGCGGGTAGAAGTTTGGAACCGTACCTTGTCATACGACGGTACGCCCGGTTCGGGTTTTGAGATATTGCTGGGCGCCCGTTCAGCACTGTTTATGCCCTTTACACGGCTGGGGTTGGTTATTGTTGATGAGGAGCACGAAACATCGTTTAAGCAATACGACCCGGCCCCGCGCTACCATGCCCGCGATGCGGCTATTTATTTAGCTTCATTATTCAACGCTAAAACCTTGTTAGGTTCGGCCACACCATCATTTGAAAGTTATTTTAATGCACACAACGGTAAGTTTGGCTTAACCATTATGAACCGCCGCTTTGCCGATATGCCGCTGCCTGTAGTAGAGGTGCTTAACCTAAAAGAGGCACGCAAAAACAAGCAAATGCACTCGCTATTTGCCAAGCCTATGATGGATAGCATGGCAGAGGCTTTGGTTAAAAAAGAGCAGATAATTCTCTTTCAAAACCGCCGAGGCTATGCGCCGTTTATAGAGTGTAACAACTGCGCTTGGGTGCCGTCGTGCGTTAATTGCGATGTTAGCCTAACGTATCACAAAGGGCTAGGGTTGATAAAATGCCACTATTGCGGCTACTCTACGCCTCCCCCATCGCAGTGTACAGCCTGCGGCAGCAATAACTTGCGTATGCAGGGCTTTGGCACCGAGAAGATTGAAGATGAATTGAAAATTTTCTTTCCGGAGGCACGCATTACCCGAATGGATTTAGATACTACCCGGGGCAAATATGGCCACCGGCAAATTATTGAAGCCTTTGAAAATGGCGATATAGATATACTGGTAGGCACCCAAATGGTAACCAAAGGGCTGGACTTTGATAACGTATCGTTAGTTGGCATTTTAAATGCGGACAGCATGCTCAACTACCCCGATTTTAGGGCATTTGAGCGCGGATATCAATTGATAGTACAGGTTAGTGGACGGGCAGGGCGCAAAAATAAAATTGGCAAAGTAGTCATCCAAACATCCGACCCGGAGCAGTTTGTTATACAAAGTGTTTTGAATGGAAAGCATGAGGCTTTTTACCAACAGGAGTTGCAATCTCGCCATAGTTTTCACTACCCGCCGTACTATAAATTGGTTGAATTTTCAGTAAAACATAAAGACCAGGACTTGCTAAACCGCGCCGCCGACCATTTTGCCATGCTGTTGCGCAAAGGCTTTGGCAACCGCATTTTGGGGCCTGAGTATGGCGTTATACCGCGTATAAATAATTACTACATAAAAAAGATTTTATTGAAAACAGAGCGCGAAGCCCCTACCATGAAAGTGCGCGAACTGATTGAAGATTGCATACAGGCATTTTTAGCCCATGCCGATTATAAATACGTACAAATAATTTGCGATGCCGACCCTATTTAATACACTACTGTTAAACCCTAAAAGGGTGTTTTTAGCTGACGGTTTAGGTGCGTTGCTATCGGCCTTTTTGTTGGGCATAGTATTAGTTAGGTTTGAAAGTAGCTTTGGTATGCCGAAAAACACATTATATATTCTTGCTATTTTAGCCGGGTTTTTTGCAGCATATTCCTTTGCATGTTATTTTTTTGTTGACAAAATTTGGAAACCCTATTTAAAGGCAATTGCTTTTGCAAACTTGCTTTATTGTTGCCTTACATTGGGCTTAACACTCTATTTTTATACTGCACTAACAACTTTAGGCGTAGTCTATTTTTTTGCTGAAATTGGTGTAATAATCACTCTTGTAATTATTGAATTTAAAACCGCTTTTAACCATTCTACCTAAATTAATTACCAATGCCAACCTTATTTAATACCGCACTTTTATTGGCCGAAGTAAGCTACAAAGCATCGCGCAGCGGCGGCGCCGGCGGGCAACATGTAAACAAGGTATCAAGCAAGGTAGAGCTGGCTTTTGACGTAGCCAATTCAACCGTATTAAACGATGAACAAAAGGCATTGGTACAGCTAAAATTAGCTGCAAAAATTAATGTTGATGGTATACTAAAAGTAACCGAAGAGGGCGATCGATCGCAACTGGTGAATAAAGAAAATGTGCAGAAAAAATTTATCAACCTGATAAAAGAAGCGCTAAAGAAACCAAAAAAACGCAAGCCCACCAAACCCAGCGCAGCCGCTAAAGCAGCCCGTGTTGAAAGCAAGAAAAAACGTGGCGAAATAAAAGAAACGAGAAGGAAAACGGATTTGGATTAAACCCTATTTTTCGTTTTTCATTTATCATTTTTCGTTTACAGAAAGCACTTCCTCCAACATCTTCCTATCATTATGCAAGCGCGGCACTTTATTTTGACCGCCCAATTTGTTTTTAAATTTAAGCCAGTTGTAAAATGAACCTTCGGGCATTACACGTACAATAGGCTCGTGCAGGGCCATATTTTTATAGCGTTTGGCTTCGTAGTCGGAGTTTAATGACTTTAGTGCATTATCTAAATACCCCCCAAACAAATCAGCATTTGCAGGTTCTTTTTCAAACTCTATAAGCCACTCGTGTGCGCCGCTGGCATTGTCACTCATAAATACCGGTGCGGCAGTATATTCGCGCACTACAGCCCCTGTTTTTTTGCAGGCAATATCCAGTGCTTTATCGGCATTATCTACCATCAATTCTTCGCCAAAGGCATTAATAAAACTTTTGGTGCGGCCTGTAATTTGCACGCGGTATGGGCTTAGCGAGGTAAACATTACCGTATCGCCAATTTTGTAGCGCCAAAGGCCTGCGTTAGTGGTAATAATCAGTGCATAGTTGGTATTTAATTCCACCTCATGCAACTGCAATGTTTTGGGGTTGTCGTTAGTCAATTCGCTCATTGGCATAAACTCGTAGTACACGCCATAATCCAACATCAACAGCAGTTCGCGCTTGTTGGTAGAATCTTGTATGCCAAAAAATCCTTCCGATGCATTATAGGTTTCCAAATAGTGCATATTGGCTGATGGTACCAGCTTTTTAAACTGCTCGCGGTAAGGCGTAAAATTTACCCCACCATGAAAGAAAACTTCCAGGTTAGGCCATACTTCTAGCAGGTCTTTTTTGCCGGTTGTTTCTAATACGTATTTCATCAACACCAATGTCCACGAGGGAACCCCGGCTATGTTGGTAACATCTTCGGCAATGGTGGCTTTAGCTATCGCATCAATCTTGCTTTCCCATTCGTCCATCAATGCAATTGATAAATCGGGTGTGCGGATAATATGTACCCAAAACGGCAGGTTCTCCATCAAAATAGCCGATAAATCTCCATAATAGGTTGAATTTTCAAACTCGCCCAACTGATGGCTACCGCCCAATGTAAGGCCTTTACCACTAAAAATATTTGTTTCGGGGTAGTTGTTGCAGTAAATGGAAAGCATGTCTTTACCACCTTTAAAATGGCATTCGGTAAGGCTTTCCGTACTTACGGGTATAAACTTGCTTTTATCGCCGGTGGTGCCGCTGCTTTTGGCAAACCATTTAATATCGGTAGGCCATAAAATATTCTGCTCGCCTTGACGCACACGGTTTATATCATCGCGCAAATCGTCGTAGTTGCTAACGGGCACGCGGTTTTTATATTCTTCGGGGGTGGTAATGCTTTTGTAATCGTACTTCTGCCCCCACTCGGTGTCTTTACCGGCCTCAATCAGTTTTTTAAACCATTCGGCCTGCACATCGTGCGGGTATTTCATAAACAGCTCCATTTGGTGTATGCGCTGTTTCATTATCCATGCTACTACTGAATTTAATAAGCCCATGTGGTGGTTTTCTTATATGTTTGGCTACTTTCACAATAGCAAACAGCCCTATTTTGTTCGGAGATAGGTTACAACAATCTCTTTCCCCTCCTGATTTGTTATCTGCTCATTAAGCGTATTTCTATCCATAAGGGTGTACACACTTTCTATCCTCCAGTTGGTTGATTTTGTATACATAGTACAACGTATAGTATTGCCCTCAATATTTAAGTCTGACACCTCAAGTACTTCGCCATCTCCGCTATCCCATGCCATTATTTTATATGCACCAAAATCATTGGTATAAATAACCAACCGTACCGATGTGCCATCCGATTTCCAATACCCTAAAAAATTGGCGTTGGCAGTTTGCGAAAAAGCAGCAGTGGCAGTGCCTACAAGTATTAGCAGCAGTAAAAATATTTTTTTCATGGCTTTTATTTATTGGTTAAATAATTCTGCACATAATCTTTTACGCCTTCTTCCAGCGTAGTAAATGGCGCATCGTAGCCTATACTGCGCAGCTTATCCATATTGGCTTGGGTGTAGTATTGGTATTTGTCGCGTATGTCAACAGGCGTATCTACAAAATCCAAATTCGCTTCTAAGTCCATAGCGGCAAAGGTAGCATTGGCAAGGTCGGTAAAGGTGCGGGCTTTGCCGGTGCCCAAGTTGTAAATACCACTGTTTTTGCGGTGATGCATTAGCCAGTAGCAAACGTTTACCACATCTTTTACATAGACAAAATCGCGCAACTGTCCGCCATCAGGGTAATCGGGGTTGTGGCTGCGAAACAGTTTTACTTTGCCGGTATCTTTTATCTGCCTATAAGCATGAAATATAACCGAAGCCATGCGGCCTTTATGATATTCATTAGGCCCGTAAACGTTGAAGAATTTTAACCCTGCCCAAAAATACGGTTGGCGTTGTTGCTTAATGGCCCATTTGTCAAACTCATTTTTACTGTCGCCATAGGGGTTTAGGGGGACAAGTTTAGGTATGATGCTTTCATCATCATTATAGCCAAATTCGCCATTGCCATAGGTTGCCGCCGATGAGGCATACACCATAGGAATGCCATATTCTACGCAGGTATTCCAAACATCTTTGGTATAATTCAGGTTGAGGCGGTTAAACACCTCTACGTTAAATTCAGTAGTATCAGTTCGCGCGCCAATGTGGAACACAAACTGCACCATGCGCTGGTTTTCGGCCAGCCAGGAGGTAAAGTTATCGCGGTCAATACGTTTGGTTATTGTTAGCCCTTCCAAGTTGGGGACTTTGGCCTGGTTAGAAAAATCGTCGACAGCAATAATGTCGTTAAAGCCTTCGGCATTCAGCTTGCCAATAAGGCAACTGCCAAT